>JACDGH010000087.1 GCA_013815395.1 Parachlamydiaceae bacterium | reverse complement strand
ACATTGATGGTGCCTCCAGAATGCCTTGAATAGCCAACAATGATTCCCAATCCCAGCGATAGACTGAAAAACAGTTGCCCAAAGATATCTCGCCACAGACCAACATCGAACAATTTTGTAAAATCTGGCTTTAAGTAATATAGCCAGCCATCAATCCCTCCTGGTAGAAAAACTACAATGATGGCAAAGGTAGTCATGATAACAACAAGCAAAGGCATAAAGATCGAGCAAATTTGCTCGATTCCATCTTTGACATTTCGAGCTAAGACAAACCAAGCCACAATCGCCACAGCAACGGTTGAGAGGAATACAGGTATAGAAATTTCTCCCACTTCTTTAATTCCGGATGTTGTTTTCAAGAAAGAATTTACAAAAAAACTTTTTGAATCGTCCGGAATAGCATTGACCGCTGAAAAATAGGTGTAAGCTAATGAATAACCGGTTAAAACAATGTAAAATCCCCCAATTGTCAAACATGCTAGAACAGCAATCCACCCTAATGTTTTTCCCGCTCTCCCCAAAACAGTTCCATAGGCAGAAACAAGGGGTGATTTCATTCGGTTTCCAATAATACCCTCTAATATTAATAAAGGGATCCCCAAAATAAAAAGAGCCAGGCAATAGGGAATCAAAAATGCTCCCCCGCCATTTTTATAGACTTGGGCGCTAAAGCTAAGAATGTTGGCAAAACCAACCGCAGATCCTATTAAGGACCAAATGAACCCGGCCTGACTCTTCCAAGAGGTGTCAGAATCTTCTAGATTATTCGACATATAAATCCTTAAAAAATTAAAATAAAAAAATATGTATAAAGCTTGATTTGAGCTATATAAAAAACTCTAAATTGAGAAAAAACTCTCAAACTTCTTTAATGAAAAGCCGTTGCTAATGCATTAAATGTGGAAAAATATTGTAAAATTGAGGAAATTTTAGCTTTATAAGCTAAGAAGAAGTAAAGAAAGAGGAAGAGATAAAGAAAAGAACGAGTTGGATGAACTATTGATACATTGCGTAGGCATTGTTTGCTCAAATGATTTTCTAAAATTAAAAATAGACATGAATTAAACTCCTTATGTCAGCGTTAAAATAACTATACCAGTTCTTTACGGTTTTTGTCTACAATTTCTGGGCAATATTGACAAATATTCTAATTTAGAATAAAATTTTATTATGAAAATGAGGTTTTATGAATATTGATCATCACATACAACTAGGGCACCACTTAGTAGATTTATTTTACCCTTTAGTTGAATTGACATTATTTGACCCTGACGGAAAAATTCAAGAAATTCTGAATGCTTTTTCCACATTGAAGGAGGATCAAGCATGTGACATTAAATGCTTTCAAGCTAACAAGCCTTTCCATGAACTATTGATTGTTGGGCGCAATGTCCGATGTTTGATCTATCCAATTCACAAAGGTAAGGAAATTGTAGGTTATCTAAGATTGCGATATGATCTGACATGCTTTAAGAACCTTCAAGAGCAGCTTAATCTTCTTGTTAATACGGAATTGGCTCCATTAAATCAAGATTCTTCCGATCCATGGAAGGAATCAATTGATCAAATAATCACTCATTACCACACCATCAATAAAATCAATATTCAAGCGATCACTTCAAAACAGAAAAGAGAGCTAATCTCAAAGCTTCAAAGCAAAGGTTTATTCGATTTCAAAGAATCATCGGCCTATGTGGCCACTAAACTTCAGATTTCACGTGCAACCGTTTATAACTATTTAAAGACTGCAGCTAATTTTAGAAAAATTCATATCCACCAAGTAGATGCTTTTACAAGCGAAAAGTTCGGGGGCAATCCTGCCGGGGTAGTTTTAGATGCAGGCGAACTGGAAGAATCGACAATGCGTAAAATTGCCCGAGAACTAAATTTATCTGAGACAGCCTTTGTTTCGCCTAGTAAGAAATGCAGTTTTCAAATGCGTTATTTTACTCCAACAGGGCATGAAATCGCCTTTTGTGGGCATTCTTCTGTGGGAGCACTTTACATGATTGCAAAAGAACGAAGATTTGGAATTAAAAAGAATGGTAACTACATATTCGATGTTGAAACTGCTTGTGGAGTGCTTAAAATGGAAGTGATCATTGATGAGCAAGACGAAATTAGTGTGGCTTACGAAACTCCTGTAATCAAATTAAAAGCTTTTAAAGCTTCTCATGATGAAGTTGCCAAGGCCGCTGGCATTGAGTTAGGATTAGTTGATCAAACTTTTCCCGTGATGTATGAAAAAACAAATAAAGACTTATTTATTGTAATTCGCACATTAGAAGATTTAAAAAAAGTCGACTGTGATGCAAAGTCTTTGACACATTTCTCTAAGAGACACGATATCGTCTCCCTATGCCTATTATCCCCATATGCATTTGATAAAAAAATCAATTCCATATGCGATGTTTCGCTCCTTTAGTCGGAATTCCTGAAGATCCCTTTACAGGATCGGTATTAGGGGGATTGACTGCTTATGTTGATACATTCGGACTTTTATCAAATGGTATCGACAGTTTTCGAGTGGAGCAGGGGCATTTCATCCAACGACCAGGGGTTGTCAGTGTGAAATTTTCAAAAAAAGGAAAAAATTATCACGCAAATGTATTTGCCCAGGCTGTACACTGTTTTTCAACGGAAATTAATTTGTAAAAAAAGTAAGAAAAATTAAATGTTCCCGTATATATTATTAGGAAAAGTAGACAATGGCAAAAATTAACCTTATTCTTGCAAAAAATAATAGTTTTTATTGTGATGGCATTTTCTCCATAGGCGTTTATATTAAAGAGAAAAAAGCTGTACTGATTGATAGCGGAATTAGTAAAGATGTAGCCAAAGAAATCGATAAATTGTTGACACATGATCATATTCAAATAGAAGCAATTATCAACACACACTGTCATGGCGATCATTGTGGAGGTAACGCATTCTTCCAGCAAAAATATCCGAAAATAAAAATTTTTAGTACTGAAACTGAAAAACCATTTATTGAAGATCCATTGTTGGCCCCTATCTGCTTCTGCGGAGGGGCTGCCGCATTCGAAGGGATTAAAAAATGCAAGCCAATTGCCCCGCAACAACCCTCTAAAGTCACAGAATTGATTGCTCCATATGAAGATCAAAAGATCCTTATATGTGATGAAAAATTTGAAATCATCACATTGCCAGGTCACACTCGTGGCATGGTTGCAGTCAAATCGCCAGACAATGTACTTTATTGTGGCGATGCTGTTTTTGGTGGCGATACTTTTAGAAAATATCCAATTTTATTTTATACCTTCATTGGAGATACTCTTAAATCATTTAAAAAACTCCGGGCTCTAATTCCCTCGATGGATGCAATAATCCTTTATCACGGTGGGAAAGTAGACGACTTAGGACCATTAATAAATGATCATGAAAAGCTAATCAATGAAACCAAAAATACAATTCTCTCAATGTTGCGTGAGGGCCCTCTTTCGATTGAAGAAATAACTGCCAAAATTATGCAAACGAATGAAATTCCGGACGATCTCATTTCGTATGTGCTTACAAAAACTCCGATCCAGGCATATCTAGCCGAATTAGAACATGAAAAGCTTGTTGAAATTCGTGTGACAAAAGGAATCAGACGTGCTCAAATTATCGATAAGATCCCAATTCATCTAAGTCATGAGGCTCCGGCAGTTATGCTATGATTGCTATTCACGTACCTTAGTTTAAACTTCGAATGATATCTCATCCTGATAATTGTGCATGCTATTGCTAGATCTCAGTAAATCGTAATGACAGTTATTCGCTTTCACTCTCAATCACCTACCAGGGTATTAATAAGTAATTGAGCCAACCATTTCTCATAATCATTGGAGCTCCATGCCTGCTCTACCACAAACATACGATAAAAATCGCGTCCGGTAAATGCCCATAAGATATCACGCGCTTTGGTTTCAGTAAGTCCTTTAATAAGGGACTTTTCCTTTACCATTGCTTTTATGGTCACTTCCTGCCGATTGTAACGACGCATCTCTTTCTCTTTTTCGAGCTCCTTAAATTCAGGGGCTAAAACGGCTGCACCGCGAAAAACATTCATTTGCGTTCTCTCTGCATCGTACATTTGACGGGCAATTTTAGCAGAAATACAGAGACGATTTTTCGGCGATTTTTCCTGAACACTCTTCTCTACAAGGACATCAAATTGTTCTATAGGAAGAACTTCATCCATTAAAGCACGAAGCACACCCCGCTTAGACTGATAAAGCGAGTAAATAGTGGGTATTGAAACTTCTGCAGCATGAGCTATTTTTTCAATTGTTACCAATTCAAACCCTTCGGATTCAAAAAGATCTTTAGCTGAAGCCATGATGCGACTTCTTGTTTGTGCTGCTTGAGTATTTCTAGCAGTGGATCTGTAAGGTCTTTTTTTGGTATCGGACATATTGAGTATAGTTAACCATATTTAATGTTGACATAATGACTATAGTCTACTATAATGAATATTAATTGTCAAAAACCAAAAAATAAGGAGAAAATGATGAAGGAAGATACGATGTTTAATACAAAGGCTATCGGGGTAGCTTATTACACAGCCCTTGGAGAGAAAAATATCGAAGCAGTGAAGAAATATCTCCACCCTGATATTCAATTCACCGATCCACAGGAAAAAGTGATCGGCAGAGAGGCTGTTCTCAATGCAGCAAAAGTGTTCATGGGTATTTTTAAGACCCTAACTATTCGTGCAAAATTTGAATCGGAAGATCAAGCCATGATTGTTTATGATGTAGAAATTCCCGGACTTTCCAAAAATTTGCACGCTGCCTCTTTATTGAGTTTTCAAGAAGGACTCATCTCAAAGATTGAACTTTTTTATGATTCTAGAGGACTAGGTAAACAAAATTAAAAAGATGTTGCGGCAGAGATCATTTAAGCTAAAGAGCCTTTAAGGATATGCGAAGCTTTAGAGTGCTGCGGATCTTCGGCGCCCTTTAATTGTAAGCGTCAAATCTAGACAGGTCCTTATTTTGCTCTACAGAACACTAGCGTGCGTGTAGTCAATTTTCCTCTCGAGGTTCCATCTTTTGATCTCCGTTTTTATAGTTTTTTTGAAAAATACTTTTTTACATCATTTAACTCTAGATAACCTAAGGATCGATAGAAATCATGAGAGCCTGACCCTGCTCTTTGAGTTCCACTTGTCAATTCCATATACGCGCACCTTGATCACGAGCATAATTTTCAGCAAGACTCATAAGGCCTTTGCCTATACCTGATCTACGTTGCTCCTTATCTACAATCATGGTATTCACTCTCAAAAAAGATTTTGGGAGATGAAAACAATTGGTGATAGCTACTGCAACGCACCCCACAACTTGTCCATGTTTTTCAGCAACCCAAGCTTTGTGATTCGGCGCTTGAATATATTGTTGAATATTTTCCATCATTGTTGAAGCTTCTATCGGATAACCTAATTGCTCCATAAGAATCATTAGAACAGAAACATCTGACTCTTGAGCTTCGCGAAAAATTAAGCCTTGAATTCTCGCTTGATCGACTTCTGTGCTTGACAGATGTCCATTGCAAGAGAATGTCATCGCCATAAACATAAGCATCATCCCCCAAAATAATTGATTTTTTTTGTTTTCCATTGATTGCCACCAAAATAAAGTTTTTACCAAAATAAACATACTCTCAGACAAAAAAATAGAATTGCTATAAAAATTTTCAAAACTCTGTATTTACCTCTCGATGTTCGGTAGCGCGTGGTATGTAGCATAAGAGGAAAAAATCTAAAACACATTATTGCGAAATTATTCTATTCCGCTTCTACGGGCCTCCAAAATTAATGGAAGCGGCAGAGCCGATGCGCTCCAAGGGCATGGCCAAAACGCAAATTATCTATTTTCCGCTATTCCCTGTCAGCCCCTCCGGGGTGATATAATACTTTTTTGTCTTTTGTATAATGTGAATATTATCTAAAACAATATTTTTAATCATGCCAATTTATTGTTGCTTTTTGGTATAAATGAATCGTTTTCGGGACATTAATATTTAAATTTCTAAAAATAACTTTAAACAATGACTTTTTTTGATATGAATAAAACTTGCGAGGACAGATATGGACATTCCACTAAAAGTTTTGGAGCAAGGTCTCTTTTCAACGTCAGGTAATTTCTATATCGATGCCTGGAAGCCTGTGCCTATTTGCATTGTTACACATGGGCATGGGGATCATGCCTATTGGGGACATAATTTGTATATTGGGAGTCCTGAGACTATAAAAATTATCCAGCATCGTTTGGGAAAAGATGTCTCTTGCCAAGTTTTAGATTACCATCAGAAAATAAAACTTGGCAATTGTTGGGTTTCTTTACACCCTGCAGGACATATTCTAGGCTCTTCACAAGTAAGAATAGAAGATTCAAAAAGTGTCACAGTAATTTCGGGAGATTATAAAAGAGGCATTGATCCTACTTGCAAACCTTTTGAAGTGGTGGAATGTGATATTTTTGTTACCGAATCTACGTTTGCCCTTCCCATCTACCAATGGCCTAAAGATGATATCATAGAAAAACAAATCTATGATTGGTGGCAAGAAAATGCTAATAACGACCATCCTTCGATATTATTTTGTTACTCATTAGGCAAATCTCAAAGAGTCTTAGGCTTGTTGAATAAACATACCGATAAAACAGTGCACTTGCATGGAGCCGTCTATTCTTTATCAAAACTCTATAAGGAAATGGGAGTGGAAATGATCCCTTTTCTCCCCGTTTCTGAAAGTGCCAAAGGTTCTCTTTTCAATAAAGATCTAATTATCGCGCCGCCATCGGCAATAGGCGCTCCCTGGATGAAGCGATTTCCTTCCTGTAGAACAGCTTGTGCTTCTGGATGGATGGAAGTGAGGGGCACCCGTAGAAGAAAAGCTTTAGATCAGGGGTTTGTACTATCCGATCATGCCGATTGGGCTGATTTAATAAGGACTATTGATGAAACAAAAGCAAGAATTATATTAACAACACATGGGAATTCAGCCGTTTTAGCTCAATATTTAACAGAAGAAAAAGGATTGGATGCTAGAGAGCTCAAAGGTCTGGAAGCCAACAACAATGAAGAAGAGGAAGATTAATGCGTTCAGGTATAATATGAGTGATGGAAGGTGATTTATGCGTAAATTTGCAACATTATTTGAAAAAATTGATCAGGTGCAGTCCACCAATGAAAAGGTCCTGCATATAAAAAACTACTTTTCCTCATGTACAAATGAAGATGGGGCTTGGGCATTATTTTTTTTGTGCGGAAATCGTATAAAACGTCTCATCAGCGGTCGCATGCTTCTCGAATGGTGTCATGATTTAGTCAATCTTCCCTCTTGGCTCATTGAAGAATCCTACGCAGCAGTTGGGGATACGGCAGAAACTATTACCTTATTACTCCCACGAAAAGAGACTGCTGAAATTACCAATGAACATTCTTTATCTGAATGGATGGAAACATTCATCAAACCCTTGCAGACTTTAAGTTTAGAAGAAAAGAAAGCAAAAATGATTTCTTTTTGGAAAGATATTAGCACTAAGGAAATTTTTATCGTTAATAAGATTTTAACGGGTTCCTTCAGAATGGGGATATCACATTTACTAACCCTTAAAGCTTTAAGTCAGGCTATCAATGTACCCCGTGAAATTTTGAGCCAACGCTTAATGGGAAATTGGGAGCCTACAGCTCTATTTTTTGAAAGCCTTAAAGATGCAGAATTCGATAACAAGTCATTAAGCCCCTATCCATTTTATTTAGCCTATCCTTTTGAAGGTGATCTGCAAAGCCTGGGTTTAGTTTCTGATTGGTTGGTTGAATGGAAGTGGGACGGCATCAGGGGGCAGGCTGTGATTGGTGAACAAGGCGTAGCCTTGTGGTCAAGAGGCAATGAACTTGTTTCTGAACAATTTCCTGAAATCATAGAAGTATTAAAAATGTTTGCCCCGGGAACTATATTAGATGGGGAAATTTTAGCCTATGCCAATGACCACCCATTACCCTTTGGAGAATTACAAAAACGTTTAGGCCGAAAAAAAGTATCCTCTTCCATGATTGAAAAAGTGCCTGTCGTTTTCGTCGTCTATGATCTTCTTAAACATGATGGAGTGGACTTGAGAAGTAAATCTATGGAGGAAAGGCGTGCAATTCTTGAAACTTTAAAAATACCCTCGCCCAAAATCCTGCTTTCTCAGCTAATAGAAGGTAAAGAATGGGAGGACATCTTAAATCTCCGTTTACAATCGCGCGAAAAAAGCGTCGAAGGGTTGATGTTCAAGAAAAAAGATTCAAACTATGGTGTGGGGAGACAAAAAGGATATTGGTGGAAATATAAAATTGATCCTATGACGATCGATGCAGTTTTAATTTATGCCCAAGCCGGGAGTGGACAACGAGCTAATCTTTTTACTGATTATACTTTTGGCGTATGGAAAAATAATGAACTCATTCCTATAGCAAAAGCGTATT
The DNA here is from genome assembly GCA_013815395.1 of Parachlamydiaceae bacterium. Taxonomy (GTDB): domain Bacteria; phylum Chlamydiota; class Chlamydiia; order Chlamydiales; family Parachlamydiaceae; genus JACDGH01. The sequence goes on along the minus strand of JACDGH010000087.1, from coordinate 863 downwards.
CCGGTTTAGATAAAGGGGAAATTAATGAATTAGATAAATGGATTAGAAAAAATACTGAAGAAAAATTCGGTCCCGTTAGAAAAGTAAAAGCTTTTCAAGTATTTGAAATAGCTTTCGAAGGAATTCAAAAATCGAATAGGCATAAATCGGGGGTGGCCCTGCGCTTTCCAAGGATAGTGCGTTGGCGCAAAGATAAGCCCATCCAAGAATGTGAGACTTTAGAATCCATACAAGAGACGTTTTTGAATGAAGAAAGATAAAAACATTATCTTACAGTGGATCTCTAAAAAGGGATTGACATTTTTACCTTTTCAAAAAGAAGCCTGGGAACAGATCGATAAAGGTCTAAGTGGTCTTATTTCTGTACCAACAGGTGCTGGTAAAACTTATGCTGCTTACTTGCCAGCATTATCTCAGCTACACGAAGCTCCTGGCAAAGGCATTCAAATTCTCTACATTACTCCTTTAAAAGCTTTAGCAAACGACCTTGAAAAAGCTCTTAAAGAGCCCATTGATGATCTTAATTTACTTTACAGGGTTGAAAAAAGAACCGGCGACACTTCAGCTTCAATTAAAAACCGTCAAAAAAAATCTCCACCTGAGATTCTTTTAATTACCCCGGAAAGCCTTTCACTCATGTTATGCCAAGAGGATAATGCCTTGCGCTTTGGAAATCTTCAAATGGTCATTGTGGATGAATGGCATGAACTTTTAGGTACAAAACGAGGTGTCTTATTGGAATTGTGCTTATCGAGGCTAAAATTTTTCAGTTCAAACATTAAAATTTGGGCTCTGACAGCCACAATTGGCAATCCTGAAGAAGCGGCACAAGTTTGCGTGGGAATGGATCGTACTTCAACTAT
>JACDGH010000086.1 GCA_013815395.1 Parachlamydiaceae bacterium | reverse complement strand
GGACAAAGGCATTATCATATCAGTACCAGAAAAGATCGAAAAAATAGTCGTACTTCAGATCAGATAGAACTTGTGACTTCTTTGGGGAGTTTGAGTTAGCCTGGTTAGGGGTTTAAGTTAGATCTTTCAGGTGTTTAAGTTAGCTTTTTCTCTATGAGTTGAGAGTCATTAAGTTATTAAGACATAATGTAGCCTTTCGCCTAATGCCTGACGGCGGCTCAAGTCTACAGTTTTTTATGTACTTCTTAATGTAAATAAATTATTTTAAATACGTAAAAATAACTTATAACCATCTAAGGATGAATAAACAAAGGCTTTACCATATGTCAAGTTCATGTCCCTCTCAAAACGCTATAGAAATGTTGGTGGCCGGTTTAAGATCAAAAAACAGGAATAGAGTCATCCAATACCTCAAGTTAACTAAGGAAATGCAGTTTAATGACTTGTCGGGAAGATGGACCACGCTTGTAGAAGTTGCTATCGGATATGTTCTAGATGAAGAAGAGATCGTTATCCTTCCTGGAGCAACCTGGGACAAAAAACAGAAAATGTTAGAGGAAATGATGAGTGTTTATGATAAGGGGCAAATTTATGCTTTGGTTGGTGGATATCCTTGTGCTCTTGGAAAAAATGAATATACGAAATTAGACATCCCTCCCTTTCATTGTATTGGAGAATTGATTTAGGAAACTTATGCCAGCACCAAAAAATCATACACCCTATCCTGGCTGCGAAAATGGAGGAAGGCCAGAAAAATACACAAAGGCCTTTATTGAGTCAGAAGCTGACGCCTTTTTAGAATGGATGGAACATCCCAAAAGCCTCTACTTCAAAAGATTTGCCATTGACAGGGGCTATCACCCCAATCGTCTAGCTGAATTTGCCGAACAAAATGAAAAGTTTTCGGGAGTTTATGCAAAAGCAAAAGCTTGGCAAGAGGTTCGACTTGTAGAAGGCGGTCTTCTTAGTGAATTCAATGCCGGCTTCACCAAATTTATCATGGGAAATGTGTGCGGTTGGGTTGATAAGCAAGAAACAAAAATCAGTGGCGACGCTGCCAATCCATTAGCGTTCTTATTGCAAAAGGTTGATGGTCAATCAAAGGATTTGACTAATGCTGGAGATTGAACAGGCTGAAAGTCACCTCAATGATCCACTTTGGCGGCTGAACCACCTTTATTCGATTATCGATAAATCTGGTACTAAGTCATTGTTTCAATTGAACTGGGCACAAAAGAAGCTTTACCATGATATGTGGTATTGCAATCTTATTTTAAAAGCTCGCCAGCTAGGTATATCAACGTTTGTTTGTCTGCTGTTTCTTGATCGCATTCTGTTCAACAGCAATCAGCACGCTGGGATTATAGCTCATACCCGTGAAGATGCTGAAATGATGTTTCGTCGTGTCAAATTCGCCTATGATAGTCTGCCAGAAGAGTTAAAGAATCTCCGCCAAGTCAATACCGATAATGCTCGTGAGCTTCAATTCAATAATGGTTCTACGATCCGGATAGGTACTTCGATGCGCTCAAGTACTTTGCAATACCTACATGTATCGGAGTTTGGCAAGATCTCTGCTCGCTATCCTGATAAGGCACGTGAGATCGTAATCGGTTCTTTAAATGCGCTAGGAGCGGGTCAGTATGTTTTCATTGAAAGTACTGCGGAAGGTCGTGAAGGATATTTCTATCAAATGTGCAAAGAAGCCCAAGCAAACAAAGATTCAGGTAAAAAATTATCGCTTTTTGACTTTCGATTTCACTTTTTTCCTTGGTGGGGCCACAAAGACTATAGGATAGATTCAGAAAACTTAATAATACCAGAACATCTCTCAAGCTATTTTAATGCGCTAGAAGGGCAAATAAATGGCAAGTTGGAACGAGAGCAGAGAACCTGGTATGTGAAAAGAGCCATAACTCAAGGCGACGATATGAAACGAGAGTTTCCAAGCACCCCTGATGAGGCTTTTGAGTCTTCTAATGAAGGCTTGTATTATGGTAGGCAAATTGTTGAAGCAAGACAGCAAGGGCGTACTAGAAGCGTCTATTATGATGCTAACACACCTGTAAATTCAGCTTGGGACCTTGGTTTTAACGACTCAACTGCTATCTGGCTCTTTCAGAAATGCGGTCAGGAAATTCACTTGCTCGAATACTACGAGAATAGCGGAGAAGCTTTGACACACTACCTTCAATATTTGAAAGGCAAACCATACACCTATGGTAAGCATCTTGTTCCCCATGATGCTGCGGTTCACGAATATAGCACCGGATTATCACGAGTAGAGGTAGCAAAAAATCATGGCATTCACTTTACCGTGGTTCCGGATATAGGAATAAACGAAGGCATAGATGCTGTCCGAAATCTTCTTAATCGTTGCTGGTTTGATGAGATCAAATGTGTCAAAGGAATTACAGCTTTGGAAAATTACAAGAAACAGTGGAATGACCGTCATGGGTGCTGGTCTAGCCTCCCGCTTCACAACTTCGCTAGTCATGGGGCAGATGCATTTCGGATGATGGCAGTTGGTCTTGGTAAGCTAGAAAGCAAAGGATTGACCGCAACAGAATGGCGACAGCTTCGAGCTGCTTATATGTAAAACTGTAATCAATCTATCGAAATCCCCCTTCCCAAAAAAGGAAGGGGGATGGGGTATTTATCTATAAGTTTTGATCACCAAATATTCTCATTGCCTGTGCCATAAACTCGGCCAATTGCGGATGAAATGGATCTAGCTGTTTTCTGAATTTAGGATGCTCCTGATACAGTTGTGCCATTGCTATATACACCTCTTGAGTAGCATGTTGAAGCTGCTCTGTAGCTGCATGGTGTTTTTTAATGATCCGTTGCACTTCATTTGAAGCAGGATCTAGCCCCTTTTCAATGCAGTGAACGAGCTCTCTAAAGATGGCATGAGCTGTCTCGGTAGTCTTCTCATAGAAGGCTTTCCCCTTTTTTTCAACATCTTGAACATTTTTTGTGGGATTCTTAATACTTTTCCCAACGATTTCTTCAGAAGCAAAATAAGACGTGCCTTCTTTTGCTTTTTTTACGAGAGTGATATTGAAACCATCAAAGATCTCTTTGTCTGTCATTTTTTTCTTTCCTTTTAGATGTTTAATCGTTTTATCGATGGTCTTAAGCAGCAGCCCTATTTTTTCCCATTCTTCATTCAAAGATTTTCTATGAGAATAAAGAGCGGAAAGTTGGTCAAAGTCATTTCGTCCCAGAACCTTTTGGATCTGTTTTAACGAAAAACCAAGCTCCTTAAAAAACAAGATCTGCTGGAGTTGCAAAAGCTCCTTTTCCTCGTAGTACCGGTACCCATTAGAACCATGATATGCCGGTTTTAACAGATCGATTTCCTCGTAGAAATGAAGAGTCCGTATCGTCACTCCAGAAAGTTCACTTAATTTTTTAACTGTATAAACCATCGATTTCCTCACCCTTTAATATCCCTTTGATTTTAAAGGATACGTCCATTATAAGGAATGACGTATACGTTAGGGTCAAGCATATTAAATCTATTGTCAAATTCTGGGCATCAAAAACAACCTTTATCGATATCCAGTAAAGTTCTGCCAAAGATGGATTATCAGAGATCTACTACGTAATTAAGCGGGTTTCTTTTACGCACTTGACTGAGTGAAAAACCTCTATAAAAACATTTGGTTTTTGGCTTTTTCCTGGTATAATCCTGTAATTCTACTGAGAGCGGTGATCTATCAGAGAGTTCGCATTACAATTAGAGCTTGTGGCTTGGCAAATAAAAAGACTAAGTAAGAGAACTTAAATGACAAAAAGTAAAAAAACTGTTTCCAAGAAACAAAGCATTGTTTCGACAGACTATACCAAGTTTGTGACACAGCTTAAGAAAAAGATACGATCCGCTCAATTCAAAGCTGCTTTAGCGGTGAATAGAGAGCTAATTCGACTGTATTGGGATATAGGGCGAGAAATTGTTGAAAGACAAGAGAAGGATGGTTGGGGTTCTGGCGTGATAGATAAGGTTTCAAGGGATATTCAGAATGAATTTCCAGGGATCGAAGGGTTTTCTAAGACAAACATGGGCAGAATGAGGGCATTTTATCTGGCATATTCAATTTCCCCACAAGCTGTGGGTAAATTAGATGAGCTTTCTATTTTCAATATCCCATGGGGGCATAACATAGCTATTTTTGAGGGAGTTAAATCTCTGGATGAACGCCTTTGGTATGTCAATATGGTTATTCAAGAAGGATGGTCTCGCAATGCTCTAGTAGATTCAATTAAAATAAAAACTTACAAGAGACATGGCAAAGCCATTACCAATTTTCAGGATAGACTACCCGATCCACATTCACGATTAGCCCATGATACCCTGAAAGATCCTTATAACTTTGATTTTCTTGAATTAGCTAGAGAGCACATTGAAAAAGATCTAGAAGAAGGATTGCTTAAGCACGTTGAGAAATTTATATCTGAGTTAGGTCAGGGCTTTTCATTTGTTGGCAGACAAGTCAATTTGGTGGTAGGTAAAAAAGACTTTTATATCGACCTTCTATTTTATCACCTAAAGCTTAGATGTTTTGTTGTGATTGAATTAAAGACGGTTGATTTTAAGCCTGAATTTGCAGGTAAGATGAACTTTTATTTATCCGCCGTTGATGATCTCATGAAGCATCCTACGGATAATCCAACCATTGGTATTTTGATTTGCAAAAGCAAAGACAATTTCATTGCAGAATATGCGCTCCGAGACATTCACAAACCAATGGGAGTAGCTGAATATGAAACAAAAATTGTTTCAACTCTACCTAAAAAGCTTGTAGGGCAACTTCCAACAATTGATGAAATCGAAGCTGAGCTCAGTGCAATTCCAAGTCCGAAGGCAAAAAGAGTCAAAAAGAAGAAGGAAATTTAAGTGTGTTGGTTTAAGAAGGATCTGTCGTGAATACAAATGATATTCGATCAAAAATCCATCAAGCGATTACCGCTATTAGCCCTTTAGATAAGGCTGAGCAAGAACATACACGTTTTGCGCTCGATTGGATTGAATCTGGCAGTGAAATCTTTCGGATGGCAAAGCCATCAACTCCGGAAACTCACTTGGTTTCCTATTTTGTGATCGCTTCGCCTGATATGAGTCAGATTTTGTTAGTAGATCATAAAAAGACTGAGCTTTGGCTTCCTCCAGGTGGCCATGTTGATCCAGGTGAAGATCCTCACGAAACGGTTAGACGAGAAGCCAAAGAAGAACTTGGTATTGAAGCCGAGTTTTTTTTCGATAAGCCACTTCTTCTGACAGTAACACAAACAGTGGGTAATGTTGCCAAACACACAGATGTGTCTCTTTGGTATCTGCTTAAATGTGATCCAAGTCTATCTTTCGACTACGATATTAATGAGTTTAACCAGATTCGTTGGTTTTCGATCGATGAGATTCCATTCGAGAAATCCGATCCGCATATGAAAAGATTTTTACAGAAAATGAGCCATGAAAAGAACTTAATGGTAGACAGCATAATAGAGGCAGTTAAATGGATTTAACCATTTACCAATTAAGTGCTAACGAATCCGAACAAGCATGCCGAGAGCTTACACTCTCTCTTCCTGAATATTTCGGAATTCAAGAGGCTAATGAACGCTATGCAAAAGGTGTGAGAGAGCTGATTACTTTTGGTGCGAAGTTTAATGGCATCTATGTAGGGTTGATTTCCTTAGAAATGGCTTTTCCTAACAATGCTAATATTTACTGGATGGCAGTCAAAAAAGAATATCATGGTCAAGGAATAGGCAGTTCTCTTTTGAAATGTGCTGAGACTTACTGCTCAGAGAAGCAGTGTACATCCATGACTGTTGAGACATTAAGCCCTGTTGAAAAGGACCCTAATTATATAAAGACCTATATTTTTTATCAGGGGAATGGGTTTGAACCCTTATTCGAGTTGAATACCTATGGACCTGATTTTAAAATGGTATATTTATACAAGAAACTTGGGGAAATATGATCTCGTCTAAATTTCAATTCATATTTAAACCTATGGAAGTAAAAGATCGGCCTCTTGTTCACAAATGGCTTGTACAACCTTATATTGCTGAGTGGATTCATGGAATCGGACTACAAAACACTCTAAACGGCTTGGAAAAGTTTTTTCAAGGAGAATCCGACACTACCTACTGGATTGGTTATGATAAAGATATTCCTCTTGCTTTTCTGATCACCTCACCTGAAGGAAATGATGCAACTACCTTAGATCTGTTTATTTGCGATCTAAATTATTTGGGAAAAGGAATTGCTGTGCCAATGATTCAGGAGTTTTTACTCAGCCAGTTTCCAAATGTAAAAAGAGTTCTGATAGATCCTGAAGCTACAAATAAACGAGCCATCCACGTGTACCAAAAAGTGGGTTTTAAAATCATCGCAGAGTTTATCGCAAGTTGGCATCCAGTTCCTCACTATCAAATGGAGCTGTATATGAAGGATCTTTTGGAGACAAAGAAATGAAGATTACCCTATCCAAAGCCACTCAAGAAGACAAGAATACCATCCAAAATCTTGGCCGTTTTTACGTATATGAAATGTCAAAGTACTGTGGCTTTTTACCTACTTGGGAAGTCCCTTCTAATGGTCTTTTTGAATGCATTGATCTTAGCTCTTATTGCGATAAGCCAGATAGACATGCTTTTTTAATAAAAGTAGATGATGAGCTAGCTGGATTTGTGCTGATCAATAAAGTGGGAAGCACGTCAGATGTAGATTGGAACATTGGGGAATTCTTCATTGTTTCCAAGTTTCAAGGGAAAGGCATTGGCTACCACGCTGCAGAGCAAGTCTTCAACCAGTTTCCTGGGGTGTGGGAGACTTCTCAAATACCAGAAAATACAGCAGCAATAGAATTTTGGGACAGAGTTGTCAGCCAATATTCACATGGTCAATTTGAAATGACACTTAAAACTGTGCCAGAACCCAAACCTCATCCTATGATTATCTTAAAATTCACCTCTCTAGAAAGCCCGAATATTCAAAGTAGAGGGAATGTGTACAGAGTAGTCGTCGATTATTCACCTAGCGAGGCTGATAATTCCGTTGTAAGAGAAGGTATCGTTGCATTCAATGAGAATATATTAGGTGAGCGAGATAAAGCATTTTCCATTTTTTTGAAAAATGATCTGGGAAAAGTTTTCGGTGGGATACAAGCATTTATGGGCACGGAATCAATCTACATTGACGTATTATGGATTGAAGGCAGTCTTCAAAAACAAGGATACGGAACACAATTGTTAGATGCTGCTGAACGAGAAGCCATTAAAAATGGATGCGTTTTTTCTGCGGTAGATACTTTTGATTTCCAAGCGGAACAATTTTATTTGAAAAACGGTTATAAACGAGTCAGTGAATTAAAAAATTGTTGGTTCGGTCATTCAAAATTCTTTCTAAGAAAAAATCTAAGCTAATATGCAATTAAGGATAGAAGATTCCCTATGAAGCCTACTTATAGCCATGAAATGCAACTGCAACTGAAAGACAGCGTAGAGTTATTAAAAAGGATTCTAGGGCCTGATATTTTAGGGATTTATCTTTATGGATCATCTCTTGTAGGTGGGCTACAAAAATGCAGTGACATTGATTTGTTCGCCGTTATCAATCGTGCGACAACTTCAGAGGAAAAAGCTAAATTAATTGCTAAGCTTCTTCAAATCTCTGGCATTTACATGAAAAGTTCAAAATTGCCTATTGAAATGACCATTGTTGAGAAGCGAATGATTAATCCTTGGCAATATCTCCCTCATTTTGATTTCCAATATGGTGATTGGCTACGTGAATCCTTTGAAAAAGGCATCATTGAACCATGGGAAAACTATGAAATGCCTGATCTGGCAGTCATTGTTACTCAAGTTTTATTAAAGAGCGAAACTTTGTGGGGAGTAGGAGCTGAGCAGCTTTTGGTGCAGGTACCATACCATGATTTTATGAAGGCTATGCTTCATGATTTAAATAGACTTTCCACAGATCTTGAGCATGATACTCGAAATGTTTTACTTACTTTTGCCCGCATCTGGAGTACTTTAGAAACAGACACGATAAGACCTAAACCTGCGGCAGCAGATTGGGTAATGAATCATTTACCTGAAAGGTATCAACTTGTGATGAAACGTGCCAAATCGATCTGTATTGGTGCAGAAAATGAGCATTGGGATGATATCAAAGTGCTTATAAAGCCTTGTGCTGATTTTATGGTAGATAAAATCAATGGACGAATTCCATTAGCGAATTTTGATGATCCAAACAAGCGAATAAAACTATATGCAGAATGAAAAAGCCACTGTTTAAAGATAGCACTCAATTTTAGGAGATAAAATGAATATAGTAAGATTTCTTTGGCTTCTCTCCCTCGCTTATTGCAATCTATTACAAAGTGAAGAATTATCGCCAACTCAAACTCATCGTGTTTTTCAATTTGAAAATGAACATGTCAGGGTGTGGAAAACTATCATTATGCCTCATCAGCCTCTGAAAATGCATAGACATGACTGTGCACGTGTGGTTGTAGGACTGAAAGGAGGAACGCTCACTAAAATTGAACAAACTGGAGAAACATCCGACCTCAATTTTGAATCTGGTATAGCCTATTGGTTAACAGAAGATCCCCCAGGCATACTTCATGGGGACATCAATGAATCAGATGAACCCATTGAAGTGATGGTCATCGAACTGAAAGCATTAGACACAAAAAATTCATTCTGAGGACTCGATGAAAAAACACATTATGTTAGGAATTTTAGCTATGATAACAACGACTAAAGCAATAAACGCTGCCAATTCTATTGAAGAAACCAATCTATCACACACAGAACGAAATACCCTCCCAGAAGCGATAGAAAGTATAGCAAAGAAGATCAAGCAAAGAGGCGATCTAGCTTATATCTCTGTAGCTCGTCAGTTAGAACTGCTCCAATCTCTATCTCAATTTGAATTAGGCAGGTTTCTTTTGCAAAGAGGTGGGCTGAATGGATACTGGACAGATTACATCATTAACCATCCCAAACAAGGTCGATTGACAGGCTTGAATGCAGAAAACCAGCCCTTTACCCAATTAGAATCATTTCTTCTTGATCAGGCTCCAACCTGCCTTGCAACACAGCAACGCTTTGAAATCTTCAAAAGAGAAATTCAAAACCGACTGCATAATAGTGTTATCTTAGCGTCGATTCCATGTGGGCTGACTGCCGATCTTTTGGACTTGGATTTTTCTCAAATACCTCATTTTTCAATTTATGGTGTCAACAACCACGGAAAACGACCCATTTGGCGGTCGCCTAAAATGACCCATTTGGCGGCCATCTAAAACGGCCCACCTGGCGGTCACTCAAAATGACCCACCCTTCATT
>JACDGH010000366.1 GCA_013815395.1 Parachlamydiaceae bacterium | reverse complement strand
GCTTATGGAACGTTTGCTTGAGATGGAAATGACGAACCATCTAGGCTATATGAAGCATGCGACTGAAGGCCATAATAGTGGTAACTCGCGTAATGGTAAGGCCAAGAAGACGGTTAAAACAGGGGGTAATGCCTCAAAGGAGTTGATTCCCATCATTAAATCATCACCCCAAATTCATATCGATTAATAAATAATCCAATGACAATATCATGCATTTTTTCCAATTTAGAAAAACAGATGGTCTTTCTTGCTAATCGCTTTATTCGTGTTCTTAACGTTAAATGTTTTCGCTCAATTAATTGAGTGAATTTTTTGCTGACCGTATGTCTTTCTGCAGGCAACGCTTTTTTATAACTTCCCCAATCATCCGTATAATAATGCTGAATACCAAATGGCGTTAATAACGCTTGGAGCTTTTTAAAAACCTCGTCTTTTCTCTTGCCTAATACATAAGCAAGAACTTCTCCATTGCCATGATCAATAGCGTGCCATAACCAACGTTGATTCTCTTTCTTTTCAACAAAACTCCACATTTCATCGATTTCCGCCGCTTCTACTTGCACTATCTCAACTTCAATCTCTTTACATTTTAGCTGTTTCAGCAAAGCATAATTTACACTCTGGATTTCATTTTCTTTTTTTTTAATTCGGATAAAACGGTGTTCATGCTAATGTTTAGAACACGGGATGTATCACGTATACCACTTCCATTTAATGCCATTTCAATAATTTGTTTTTTGACTTCGGGTAAGTATCCTTTATTCTCATACTCAAGAATAAAGGTATCTTTCGCACAGCGTTCATTCTGACACTGATATCGTTGTTTCCCTTGTCGATTCAATCCAAATTTGACTACTTGATTTGATTTACAAGCAAGGCATAGTATTTCCATTGATGCCACGTGATTTCTCCACCCTAGTTAAAGAGAAGAAAGTCTATCAAAACAATTCCTTTGAGTCATCACCGACTCAATAAATCAGAATGAAATTGGACAGCTGCATAAAAGAATAAAAACGGTTGACGAAGCTGAAATAAAGGAGTTACCTATTTTACCTAAGCTTATTCATTTTATTTGGGCAGGGGGTAATAAGCTGCTGCCTAATAGAAATATTATTATAATAAAAAAATGGATAATGAAAAATCCTACATTTCGTTTCTTTTTATGGATAGATCAGCATACATTTACTCAATCTAAATCTTTAAAAGGATTAAGTTTAAAGGAATTCTATAAGGATAAATTAGGCACGAACGTAGAAATTTTTGATATTTTTGACAAAAGTGATCAAAAATATAACGAGAATATTTGTACATCCAGTATACGGTATGAAATTGATAAAGTTATGCCGAATTATGGTGCTTCCAGTGATTTGTTAAGGTATCGGATTCTATATCAAATAGGAGGTTGTTATTTTGATTCAGACATTGAGCCTGCCCCAAACTCTCTTATAGGTTGCGATGCCTATAACTCAACCAATAATCAACACGTTTTATATATTGACCACTTAAGCCAACTACCAAAGCCACATGAGTATTCTTTTGAGAGATTTGAATTAAGCGGACAAATTGAAGACACTTTCTATAATTACGGGCTTGGCAACGATGCTTTTATTTGTACGGCAAAAAATCCTTTAATGAGACAGATCATGCAAGAAGCAGAAGATAATTATAGACTAATAGAAAAACAAAATACTTCTATGATGTATAAATTGGCTTATGCTGGTCATAATCTGCAAGGATTAACAATAGAAACCACAGGGCCTTCAATTGTACAGAACGTTATAAAAAGACAGAACCTTATAGGTAAATCATGGGAATTAAAATATTCTGCGATTATAGATAATGTAGAAATTATTATTTAACCCATGCGCTGTAAAAAATATCATTTGTCTCAACCAGCTGTTATCAATTTCCAGGATTGGCTGGATGTTTCACTTGATACTTCTGACGATATTAAGACAGTGTTTGATCAAATCATTCAAACCATTAAATTTGAAATAAACAATTTAGGA
>JACDGH010000085.1 GCA_013815395.1 Parachlamydiaceae bacterium | reverse complement strand
TTATAAGGCACCACGGGAGTTATTATGTTTGATTTTATACCTTCAGAAAATTGTATGATGTCTGCTAATCCAATCGTTCATGAGCAGTTAGTAAACCAACAAACCTATTCTTGGGATCTTCCATTTACCCATATCGCTCAAGAGCACTTAGATACAATGAGCCCCGAAGAACTCGATAACAATTGGCATTTGAGTGATTTTTTCGGGACAGTAGCTGTGATTAATCTACCCCAAGACACTGCACGTTTAGATCGAATCACGAAAGAATTAAACGCTATTGGCACCTATGATTTTGAAGTATTCCCTGCAATAGATGGCCGCAAAGATCTCGACCCTTCCCTTTGGATGAAACTAAAAAAAAATCGATTAAGTAACATTGATGCCAAAGAAAAAAAAAACATACTAGATCGATTGCATCAAGGTGAAGCTGGATGCTATATGAGCCATTATCTCCTCCTCAAGCAGACTAAGGAAGCCTTTGACCGGGCACAAAATGAATTAAAGAGTGCCAAATACGTAATGGACGAATTAGCTATCTTAAACGCAACAAATAAAGTTCGCAAATACAGTCGTATACTGATTTTGGAAGATGATAGCGGATTTGGAGTTGTTAACGCAGCAATGTCCAATAGCTCCACAAAAAACTTAGGCCTCCTTTTGAGGGAAGCGTTAAAGACACTCCCCAGGAATTGGGATATGCTCTATTTAATGTGCGCACCCCACGAAAAAACAAAAAAAATCTCGCCTCATCTTTACAAACTTAAGCGTTCTGTTTTTGCGAATGCTTATGTCGTCAATTACACAATGTACGAACCAATCCTATCGACGTTAAAACAAATCGAAGATCCAGAAATCAACGAAGTCTTACCTGTCGACAAAGCAATCAGCCGGCTCCATTACAAATATAATGTCTATGCTATTTACCCTTCGCTTGCTTTCCAGTTCGATGGAGTTAGCACAATTGATTCCATATCCAACCCAAAATTAAAGCAATGTCAACCTATCCTTAAAAAAAAGGTTGTTAAAAAGGTGCGCAACAATCATTTGCACACTTTCTAGTACAAATTGTATTTTTTTATTAACTATTTGGGAACAACAACAGGGGCTGAAATTGTAGGCGTAACATAGGGAACAGAAGGTTTACCATTTGCGTTATAATAGTAATTAGGGTCGTTGTAATATCCAGGATTTTTTCCCCAGACCCCACCTCCATTCCAATAGCCTTTATCCCATCCACCTTTATGATCATTATGATTCCATCCATTGCCATTGTTATTATTATGATCGTGGTGATTGTAATGACTGTGATGATGCCCATGATGTCCATGATGATGATCGCCGTGAGCAACCAATCCATTAACCTTTGCGAGTTCAGAACTTGGATCTGCCGATTTATCTATGGTTAAAAATGCCACTACAGCAAATACTGAAATAATTCCTGTCGCTACCAATCCTGCACTAAATTTACTCATAAAATCCCCCTAAATAATAATATTATACCAACTAAGTTTAAAAATTATTATTAACAAAATTAATGAAAAGAAAGCAAGAATAACAATTACAGAATAGAGTCGAATACTCTTTAATGCTGCAGACGCTCAGAAAAGTATGCCCTGCAACAAATATAAAATCGCGAAGCCCTGCGCTCCGCGATCCTTTTAAAACATTTTTTAGCGGGGAGGTGTCCGGTTTCCTGTGTCGATACGATCGTTTTCGATTGTACGTTTCTTTGGTAAAAGGCCGGAAAGACCTAACAAACCGAGAAGCCCGATCCAACCCCAATTAGTATCGTGATCCCTATCTATAGTGGTCGTACGGGTGGTATTGTAATCCCGATCCGTAACAGTCGTCGGTGTTCTCAAACTTTCATTTGGCTGTGCATTAACGGGGCCCACTGAAAACATCAGAACAAGCGCAAAAATACTGGTTCGCAAAAAACCAGTTAAAGTTAATAATTTCATAAAATCCTCCTTAATTGTTTGCACGATGGCATTTTTCACTATATATATTTTAGAAAAAATTACAATAAAAAATTTTAATCGGGTTCCTAATTGCAAGCTATTAACAACTTTATGAATACTAAATGTATCACTGCGTTTTAAGGACACGCACTCAAAATACCTGTTTGATGTAAGGTAAAGTTCGCTTGATTATTTCTGATTCATCAGCATCCACTCTATGTTGGAAACGAATTCCTTGATTCTGCATTAATGAAATCAAAACATCTGGCTCAAGCCACTCAATTGTACTACTAGCTTCAGGATCATCTAGATCTCGATTTTCGGGATGCCAATTAACAAGTTGACAAGCAATATAAAGAGTGGTTTTTTCAAAAGAAAGACGAGAATCAGGGAGATATCCAGATAAGCATCCTAGAAAGGCCACAGGTTGAGCAGTAGCTCCAAACTCTTCTTTTAAACCTCGATCCAAAGTCATTAAAGGGGTTTCATTGTTTTCCATGCTTTCTCGCATTAGAATGTAAATATCTTTGTGCCCTAGAATTTCACTAAAATGGTGACAGGCAATGCGACCATCTTGGTTAAAAAGAACAGCACCTATAGATAAATGATAGGGTTGTTCTTTACTTGCCTGAAAGAAAGGTATAGGTTGCACAGTAGCAGAGAGATGTAAAGATGAGAGGATTAAGGAAACGATGCCAAAAAAATGGGTTTTCATGAAAATGATTTCTCCAATAAAAATAAATGAAAGGATTGTTAATACAAATTAACTATTGAAAAGTTTCAGAATAATTGAATCACGGTCCAGTAGATTATTAAACCTTAACACTTTCACAAGCCAACATCAATGAGAATATACCTAACGCATTCGACTAGGGTATCAGGAACTACGTAACCTAAAGATTTATTAACCAACCTAGCAACAATGGTTTGTTGCTCAGCATAACTTTTATCTCTGCTTCCCGCTTATTAAGAACAATTCATGTATTGAATTATATGCAAAAAAACTATGGACTTTTATAATTAATACTTGTAAAATAGATAATTATAAATTATTACCAACCATTTTTATGAAATCATTAAATACATTTTTTATGAAGTTATTAAATAAATTCAAATTATTAAATATTTTATTGTTTTTAATCGTTTTTCAGATTACTAGCTTTGAATTATATGCGAATAAGCCATCTATCACTTTTGAAAGCGAAATTAGACAGCAAGGTTTAAATATAGCTATTCAGAAGGCCATTCAAACACGTCGCCTCAGCGAAATGGATCGTTTGAGCAAAGAGCGAGGGAGCATAGAAGAGGAAGAGCTTGCTCATGAAATTGCTGAATATACGGCCGATTATACGGCTGATGAAACTCACGAATCTTCAATAAGAAATTTTATAGAGAAAAATTTTGGGTTTTCATCAAATGATCTTTATTGTGTAGCTCCAGAAAGGATTACAAAACGTGAATTTGTTATTATTGATAAAGAGAATGCTCTAGTCGTTAAGGTATTCCCACAAATCCCAAAGCACTATTTTAAAATTGTCCATGAGTTATCGGGTCATGAGGCTTTCGAGGGCTTGCACATAAAATCAATTAACCTTGTAAATTTTTTGGCTTTAGGCAAATATTCTCTCAATGGAGTTGAATATATTCTTTTAGGCATGTCTTATGCAAAGGGACAGGAAATCCGCAACTACATTGAAGAAATTTATGATTCAAAAGATCTTATAATCAAGCAAAAAGCGATTCATTCTGCTAAAGAAATTTTGCAGAAATTAGGCGGAGCTTTAGGCGACATCCATTTAAAAGGCGCCATTAGAATAGCGCTTCCAGAGGGATATTTAGAGGCGTTTAAAGTTCGCTATAGCAAGGATGTTCACAATTTTCTAACTGAATATCAAGAAAGAGGAGGAGAACATAGGGAAAAATTACAGATTTATTTCGAAAACCTCCTTTCACAATATAACTTACAAACTGCAATTTTTTCAATCTTTCATGGTGATGCTCATCTAGCTAACTTTCTTTATGATAAAGACAATGATTGCATTACCGTCGTTGACTCGGTTAAATCACATCTTTCTGTAGATTCATCTGGTCTGCCAATCTCTAACAATTATGTGCATGACATCGTCAAAATCGAGAATGCAATAGTCAGAAAAATTTTGAGCCACGAAGTCAATGATGAGCTTATTAATGAACTAATAGAAGCATTTCATCAAGGTTATGATGAAAAAACAGCTTCGCTCATTAATCCTTTAAGCCTTAACCTAGATAAATCCTTGCTGATGCTTAAGCATTTAGCCTCTTCATTAAAGCAGGGTGGAGATGAAAACAAAAAAGAATATCTTCAAAGGTCTTTGGAGTACTATGAAAAAAAATTAAATTTAAAGACACATCAGCATTGAAGAGCAAATGTGAGTATATGTGAAGAATGCACCTAAGCCGAAAAAGAAAGAGTAAATGGGTGATGCTAAAACAAAACTCTTTACAATTTCATCCTTCAATTTCATGCGAATTACAAAAGAATGCCCTCCCAAATTAGCCAGGGCCTCTCGCTCTGCTTTCCACAATTCAAACCAGACTAAAATCTAAAAATGTTTCCAGGGATTTTGCTTAAATTCAATAGCCAGAGCCAAGAAGATGGGTTACGAACTTTGAGTTACTTCAATAGACAAGTAATGAAGGGGAATCCATACCCATGGCATTGCACCGCTCCAAAAGTCTTTTAAATTTGCAATTTAATAACTTACGGCTTAATTTGCCTTAAATTTTTTCTAAGAAATATTTTAGAATGACCAAGCCAGTAGTTCTTTATCTCCGCTATTCGTTCATAACCGTTTTTTAAATAAAATTTTTCCGCTTGAAAGTCCCATGTATCAACTAAGGAAATATTGCATCCATTTTTAAAAGCTTCCTCTTCTACATTATCTAATAATTTTGTGCCGTATCCTTTTTTTTGGAGATTTTCTTCAACCCATAATACGTCAATGTAGACCGAATCTGTTCCTAAATATGCTTGTATACCTCCGAAAACTTTTCCCAAATCATTTTTTAAAAAAATGGAAAAAGCTTTATCTCGCTCTCCTACTATATTCTCAATGGATGCAATGATACCTTCCCTAACAATAGCAATATCAGCCTCTGTAGGGGCATAATCAACCACTATTTTGTACATATTTTCTCCTTTATAAAATATTCTCAAATGTTTCACCGGTTATTCAGGAAATTCTTTGTGTTGCTTTTTCTACGACATTTTCTGTTAAACAAGCTTCCTTTGCTTCTAGCATCTCATCCAAATGCTTATTCAATTATGATCGTTCCACAACTTTTCTTACAACGATTTAACTTAAGGAATCTTACTCCCCTCATATCGACGAAAAAGATACTTTCAAAAAAATCAGGCACTCTCTTACAAATCGACCAAAAGAATCTTGGTTTTTTTATTAATTTCACCTTAGGGGGAGCTGGCTCGTCTTTTACCCGGTCATTTAATCCTCAATCTTCTATTCGTCTAAATAAATTGATCGGCGACCATGTTGCAGAAGGAGAAATCCTTTGTTGGGTTTTTCATGATGAAGCGGTGCATATACCATTAGGAGGCGTGTTTTGAATAATATTATATTTATCATGATTACTATGTTGTTTTCAGATGTTTCCATAAATCGACTTTTTGCAAATGCAGCAGCTCAAACATTCGTAGTAAAAGACGGTGGTACTCGAGAAAGTTTTGAATCAGGGGCGGTATAAGAAGGACGTTCAAATAAAGGCAGATTTGATCTGATTTCTCCTATAGCCATGCGACGTTTAGCAATTGTTAATGAATTGGGAGCAAAAAAATATGCGGAACGAAACTGGGAAAAGGGTATGCCTATGTCCCGAATTCTCGATAGTGCTCTACGGCATATTAACCAGTATAGGGAAGGTAATCGAGATGAAGATCATCTTGCACATGCATTTTGGAATCTTATGGCAGCCATTCACTTCGAAGAATTGCGTCCCGATTTGAATGACTTGCCTGTGTATCAAACAGAAATTGCGAAATAATTTCAAAACTAAATGGAAAGGGTACTAGATATTAAGAGTTGAAATAGGGATTCTAATGGTGTGATAATGTGAACTTGTCAAAGCTTCAAATCGCTTTAGTGCATAATCTTGGACTAAACACAAAAATGTACCCATTCGCGGAGGGTTAAAGCTCTTTAATTCAGTATCGATAACCCAACCAATCCCAGCTGCGTCTTCCCTAATATTTCCCGGATCGCTAAAATCCGCATATTGCAATCGAACAAGTGGAGGCGAAGAACGATAAGAAGAGGCTTTAGGTTCTCCGTGGATAATTTTTGAAAAGATTCCTGCATTTTCAACCGCGGAAATGACAGGGTAGTTCATGGGAAACTCGGACACAAGAGAGGTACCACGCACTAACTGAATTTCAATTTCTGTGGCGGAGTCATTGATTACTAGATAATTTTTGACAGCTCTTAAAGTAGAAATATCGGTAAGATTTTCCTTTAAAAAATCAGCTCCCCAAATTCGGGTTAAGTTTGTTAATCCGGGACCAGTGAGGGGATAAAAAGTTTCCCGGGCTTGATCTTTAAAGGATTTTTCGGTAAGCACACGATCTTCGGGTGCCATTTGGACAAATTTCTCTGTGATAGCTGCTTGCATTTCTGCTAAAGACATGCCCCAATCCAATCCCCCTGCGACATCCCATGATGGGGGCGATTTATCGTTTCTTAGTTGTTCCTCAATTTCGAAATAGGTTTGTTTTATCTTTTCCCATTCATCTTCAGTTTTTGCTGGAATATCCCACTTTAGCCTACTTGGTTTACTTGCCATTGCTAGCAATGCTTTATTCCACAATTCTTTTTCTTTCTGGATGACCATATCTACAACTGCTTCAGCACTTGGCAAATTATCATCATCGACCGCTGACGACAGTTGAACAGGCTTTACTTGTTCGACCCCACTCGGTTGTTTGCGTTGGTCTAGGATGCCGAGGAGCTGCTTAGCTTGTTCCATAATGGAACTGTCAACTAAATGAATTATACAAGCCTCGCTGTCTTTGTTTTCTCCTTTTCGTTGCCCTGTTAGTTCCCTAAGGACACTGTACAATTTTTCTCGTTGTTCTTGGGTAAGTTGATCGACGCCAGCTATAATACTACCAATCGCTGTTTGTGCAGCTATTGTAGCGTCATTATTATTGGGGTAGGTGGTATGGAGTCGGATAGTACTGAGAACGCTATCAAAATTTGCGGATGTCATAAACTACCTCCATTCACGGTTTAGTATTTTTATTGTAAATTAAAATTATTATTATTATTATTACATTAAATATTCTAAATATTCCTAAACATATTCCGGATAGGCACGAGCATTTTGTCCCTATCCTTAGGAGAAAACTTTATTACCGTTGAGCCGCCCCTGCTGACGCTTTGAGGCAGACAATAGCGGCTCATCGGTAATAATTTTTTGTCCAAACTCCTGTAAATAAGAAAAAAGTATCGAAAATGGAGCTAAAAATGATAGAATGAGTGACAAACTTAAGGAATAGTACCATGCCAGAATACCAAGTGCTCGCCCGTAAATATCGTCCTCAATCTTTCCTTGAGGTATTGGGACAGTCACCTATTGTCACTACTTTGAAAAATGCTATTAAATTTAATCGTTTAGCCCATGCTTACCTATTTTGCGGCTCGCGTGGTACAGGAAAAACAACTTTAGCACGTGTTTTTGCCAAAGCTTTGAATTGCCATACACCTACTGCTGATGGTGAACCATGCAACACATGCTCTTCCTGCAGAGAAATTGCTGCAGGCAATTCTCTTGATGTCTTGGAAATCGATGGAGCTTCACACCGCGGGATTGATGATATCCGCCAAATCAATGAAACTGTTGGTTATGCCGCAGCCTCGGGTAAATATAAAATTTATATAATTGATGAAGTCCATATGCTTACCAAAGAGGCCTTCAACGCACTATTAAAAACTCTGGAGGAACCCCCACCTAAGGTAATGTTTTTATTTGCGACGACAGAGCCTCACAAAGTCCTGCCCACGATTTTAAGTCGTTGCCAACGCTTTAATCTAAGCCGCATTCCTCTTGAAAATATTATAGAAAAACTACGAAGGATCGCACTTGAACTTAGCATCGAAGTCGAAGATGAAGCTTTGCGTTTGCTTGCCCATCGTGCCGATGGCGGATTACGCGACGCTGAATCTCTTTTTGATCAGATCATCGCTTTCCATGAAGGCAACATCACCGCCAAAACAATTTCTGATGTGTTGGGAATTGTACCTAGAGAAACGCTTTTCATTTTAGATCAAGCGGGCAAAGAAGGACGCTTATCAGTGGCTTTTGATATCGCCTATCAGATTTTTTCGGAAGGGAAGGACCTGATTCATTTTGTGGAAACTTTGACCGAACATTTTCGAACTTTACTACTGATGAAATTATCAGGTCCAAAATCTCCACTGCTCTTGCTTTCAGAACCCGATCAAATCCGCTATGAAGCTTCAGCAAAACTATACACAAATGAACAATGCCTCACTATCCTTGATTTCCTCATCGAAGCTCAAACTCAAATTCGCTTTCAGCCATCGAGCCGCATTGCCTTAGAAGCTATTTTACTGCGCATCATGCGCACCCATCAGCGTTTGCCAATTGAATTTTTAGTTCGGCGCTTAGCAGAGCTTGAACAAGCTATGGGGAATGGAAATCCAGAACATCCACCATCCCCTTCAGAGAAAATGAGCGCTGCAGCATCTTCGGACATGGCAGCGCCTAAGCTTATTTCTAATTTAGTAACCCAGCAACCTATTGTTAAAAAAACAAGCGATCCTTCTTCACCCGCCTCCCCTAAAAATGAGGTTGTTACGGAATTATCAAAAAGTGCCAAAAAAGCTCCAAAAATCCAAGATATAGAAAGCATTCAACTCTCAGTGACGGAAGATCCTACACCAACCCGCGAAGATTTAGGACTTAAACCCAAAAAAAGCGTTTCGGCTTCTTCCTCACCTCTGCCAGTAAAGGATATTGTAGCCATCCATTCAACACCTCCGTCAATGTCCGCCGCCGATTTATTTTCGTCCAAACCCGCAGAAGCATTGAAACAGCAAAAACAAAATGATTCGTCGGAAGCATCTAAAATCTCACCTCCCAAGCATAAGCAAAGTCATTACGATACTCTCTTGCAATTTGCTACTGTAGAACTAGAGGGATCTTTACAAAAAAAACAAGTCAACGCATTTAACTAGGTTATATTGAATATGGGTACAGGATTCGCAAAAAAGAAAAAACAAGCTAAAATGCTTCAACAGCAATTTAGCCAAATACAAAATCAAATTCAAAGCTCAGAAGCCACCGGCAGTGCTGGAAATGGTCTGGTTACAATCGTCCTCTCAGGCGAACATGAATTAAAACAGATAAAAATCAAGCCTGAATGTGTCGATCCTGAGGATGTCGAAGGACTACAAGACTTAATTAAAGCAGCCTATAATGATGCAACAAACAAATTAAAAGCTCAATCTCCTCAGCTTCCTGCGGGCATGCCCGATTTAGGGATGTTTGGTCTATAAGGACTTTGTAAATGAGCGGAGCTCCCTGGAG
>JACDGH010000084.1 GCA_013815395.1 Parachlamydiaceae bacterium | reverse complement strand
ACCTAGCATTGTATTGCGTTGCGAGATAAATAAGAAGGTGCCTAGAACCATCACTACTAATGAGATGATGACAGCTTTCTTAGTTTGCGCTAAGAAGTCGAAGTGTGTTTGACCAATAAATTGTGACATGGTTAGATTCTTGTTTTTTGGATTTTGTACCCAGCCAGCAAAGAAGTAACGAGTCATAAATAAGGCCGTGAACATTGATGAAATAATACCAATGATCAGCGAGATAGCAAAGCCTTTAATTGGGCCTGAATCGAACTGGATCAGGATCACTGCAGCAATGATCGTGGTGATATTGGAATCGGCAATCGCACTGAACGCCTTACGATAACCTGCTTGGATAGCTGAAGCAATTCGACCAGAGATTTTAAACTCTTCGCGCACCCTTTCAAATACAAGCACGTTGGCATCCACCGCCATCCCGATTGTCAACACGATACCTGCAATCATTGGTAGGGTGATGGCAGCGTCGATGTTTTGTAAAACAGCCCACATGATTAGGATGTTTAATAGCACAGCAAAGGCAGCTACAAGTCCGGCAAAGCGGTAGTAGGATATCATGGCTATAACTACGAGAGCGACTGCTACAAGCGAAGCTACGATCCCTTTAGTGCGCTCTTGCTGTCCCAATTCCGGGCTGACGTTTTGTTCAGACAAGATTTTTGGGGTAAAGCTTAAGGAGCCGGCTTTTAGGTCAGCTGCCAATTGATTCACTTCACGTTGTGAAAAACGGCCGCTGATCATGCCTCCATCTTTTAGAGCTGCACGTAGAGAAGGACTGCTGATGACAGTGCCATTAAGGATAACAGCCATGCGCCAACCTCGGCCATTAGTGTACACTTCTTTTGGAGTGCCAGCAACTTTATCTTCGGCAAATTGTGAGGTCCATGCGAAGAATTCATCGCGAGGACTTCCTGTGCGTTTATCTTGTGAGCCTTCGTATGCACGTTTAACGCCAAACGAAAGAGTGTTTCCTTCGGCAGCATCAAATCCGACCATGACATTATTTAGGCTGGAACCTTCTAGCGCAAAGTTGTGGAAGATAACAAGTAGTGGATGGGATTGACCATTCCATTCCATGAAATCATCACCGCGCATCATAGCGATCGCTGAAAGAGAGTCGTTGAATGATGAATTCACGTTTCTCTGCTTAGGATTGTCTAGACGCAGGCCATTGTCCCACAATATTTTTGCATAGTCGCTGCGTGGACGAGTCTCTTGACCTTCAGCAGAATCACCACCCAGATGTTGCCAAGCAATTTCGTTAATGCTTTCAATATCTTTGCGATTCGTGACTACAGCTTCATTCCATACATTTTGTAGGAATTGATTGATGGTTTCTCTGAGAGCAGCATTACCACTAGAAAATTTTTCATTTACAATGTGGAAGTACATTGCAGATGCTTTTACCAATTCAGAAGCTGATAATCCTTGTGAACCTGGAAAATCGAGAACAATGTTGTTGTTTTCAATGTGGATATTACGCTCTGACACACCCATTTTATTAATACGCGTGTAGAGTTCGTTAACTGCTTGCTTGAGATCTTCAGGATCTGTGACCACATGATTATTCTGATCGCGCAAGCCAATACGTACGGTTTTTCCACCTGAAAGGTCCAAACCCCATTTTAAAATCTTTCGGTCATCGCCACGGAAATATTTTTTCATGCTTAGCTTGAAATTTTCCAAGAAAACATTTTTCGTGGGAGAGGGTACCAGATATTTACTGGTTGCATTTAAATCAACTTGAGCAGAATTGTACTCTTCTTTCCATTTAAGGAGATCTTCCTGGATACGGTCATCGATTTTGTTTTGTGTCAAAATTCTTTGTTCCACATTTGAGAAGTCGAGAACCCCATAATGCTTGCTGCCCTTAACAGCGAAATCTTCGCGTGTGGCTTTTAGCAAATTGCTGTAGTAATCGTCCAGTTCAAAGATGTAGTCTTTATTGAATTTTGTTCCCATGCCATAAGAAGAGGCTGGGTATCCAATGAAGCCATTTTGCTGAAGAAGATTTTTAAGTTGATTAAAGTCGTTTGCAAAATCTTGGCTTTCAGCAGCGCTAGAAGTTTGCTGGTACTTCTGAGCTATACTGTTTAGGCCGCGAGCGATCACATAAATAGATCCTGTGCGAAATCCTTGTAAAGGAGCTTCTGTGGACATGGATGGAGCATAGATGACTAAACCTAATTTTTGTTCCTCAGGTTTTAACTTGAGGTAGGTGGCATAATCCATGATCGGATAAGCTTTGCGGGTAAGGTCGCTTTGTGTTGGAGACCAACCCACAGTTAGCTGCTCTTGGATCTGCTGAGCTTGTTTTTCAGCCAAATTACCTAGGTTAACAAGTAAGAAACTTTGGCTGTCGGGAAGTTGATTTAGAGTCAGGCCAAAGCCTTCTTCAGTCGGCAAGATCGTTTCGTCGGTTTGACGAGAAACTCGGGCTATATCATTAATGACGAATTGATTTATTTTTTCTTTTTGATAGGCTGCAGCTTCAGTTTTAGTATCATTGAGGCGTTGTTGTTGCACATCTGAGTAGAACTTCAATTGAATATTTCCATTTTCCCAGTCCACCAGCAAAGCTTCTATGAATGGATTGCGTCCTTCAAGGCTTAACACTTGGACACTGCCTTCCATCGTTCCTTTTTTCAGGTTTGTGGATAAGCCTTCAAGCGTAAGAGGCTTTTTAAAAGCTTTAATGGAATCCATGTTTTTCTGGATGATTCCACTGGCTTTCTCTAAGGTGTTACGCTGGTTATCAATCACTGCCAATAGCTGATCTTGACTCGAATCGGAATTTAATCCCTGCTCTTTTAATTTCTTTTGCTCTTGAACGATCCCTTCACGCTGTTTTGTTAAACGCGATTTTAAGGTGTCGGCACGCGCCAAATATTTTTGGATCATGCCTTCGTTATCGCTAATGTTATTTTGAGCAAAAGTGGAGTAGTAGCGCTTGGCTATTGTGCTATTAGTTTTATTGAAAGATGTATCAACATCTACAATTTCTTTGGCTACGGTAATGATTAGATCATCGTAAGAATTGTCGCTAGGATGTTGGATTATCGAAGCCATTTGCGTGGCTGTCTGACTATTTCCTCCGAACGCTAAAGCTAATTGCGCAGCTCTGTCATTCACAAGGGTGCGGTAGAGAGGCGCTATGTTGCCATCTTCAGCGTATTTCGGGGTAAATTGAAATAGGCTATTTGTTGAAGAAGGGTCTAGATGTACGTTGATCTGACGAGAAACAAGCACTTTTGTTTGTTCTGTTTCTACGCCTTGATAGAGATCCAATTGAGAGGGAGCAAATGGAATCAGTGTTCCGGCGCGTGCAAGAAAGCGACGAAAAGAGTCGGCTTCTTGAGGCGATTTAAATGCCACTTCTATGAGTTCTGGATTGTCTTTGGTAATTTCTATTGAAGTTGGATTAACCTTCAGTAGTTTGCTGAAAGAGTACAACCAATCTTTAGCATCACTTTCCAGGCTATTCACGCGATCAACTATTGTTGTCGCTACCTGCTCGGCCTTTTGCGAATCGACCGGTGATTTTAAGGGTTTGGTATAGTAAAATATGGTCGGCAAAATATTGTAGAGGGTCAAAATGAGAACTGCTAGAATCAGATAAAACTGCCAGCGCTTTTGTTTTTCCATGTCAAACCGCTTCCTTAATTGGTTGCGTATGCATCCAGGTAAGTTGTTGGCACCGTATCTTCGTGCTGAGTATTTACTCCACGGAGATTGGGGTGCGTAAACAATACCTGGGTTAACGCGGGTTGTTCATAATCAATGCAAGATAAGAAGGATACAATAACAAATTTGCACAAAAGAACAAAGAAGAAAAATTATTAGCGTGTGAATATAAAAGTAAATGAGGTGTTGAAATGGGCTTTTTTTGGCAAAAAAATAGTCAGCACTTGTAAGGATTGATTTAATCAATTCTCACAAGTGCTGACTTATAGCAATTAACTAGCTACATGTTCTGGCTCAGTTTTAATAGCTGGCGCAGCAGTTGGAGCTGTGTCTTTTGATTTATCGCCTGATGTCAGTGCATTGAACTGACGGCTCAACGATTTAGCAGCAAACATCCAAGCAATGATGAAGGCGATCATAGCGAACGCAACATATGGTGTAATAGCTCCGATTGAACCGAAGACTACTAGAAGACCTTGTTGGATAAAGGATCCGCCAGATTTACCTAAGCGAGCACCAACAACGTCGATAGCCGCTTTACCTTTAACTTTAGATTCTTGATCAAGTGGAATATAAGCCATTTCTTTTGTTGGATCAAAAAGCGAATATTTCGTTGATTTGCTTAAAATATTTTGAGCCATACCGAAAAGAACAGCAAGCATTAATGGTGTTGTTCCAAGAACGCTAATAAAGCCAGCTAGATTGTCTCTAAAGATAATGAAGCCAAAGAAGCCGATACCTGTGATCAATAACATTACTGGTGTTACCATAGCAGCAAAACCCCAGCCTTTTTTACGGATAACCCAGCCGCCAACAAACATCATTATAATAGTTGTTGCGCCAGTCATGAATGAGAATTTACCCATAAAGGCGTTGTAATCATTAGGGCTTGGGTATTGAAGTTTTAATTGACCTTTCCAGGTCACTTCAACGAGGTTAATGCAAATACCGTAAGCAATAACGACGATGGCAATAGAAAGAATGTATTTTGATTTTGCCAAGTAAGCAAAGCTTTCTAGAATGCCCATTTTAGTTTTGGATTTTTTGCTTTTCTTCTCTTCTTGTGGATCGTAGAAGCGTGGGTCAGTTAAAACTTTACGATTCATCCACCAGTAGATACCGATAGTAATTAAGCCTGAAACTACAACCATTGTCATTAGATAGTTCAATGAAACTTGCCATGCATCCACGCCAGCAGGAAGATGTTTACGGATATCAGAGAAGTAAACGATAGCTGGGCCTGAAAGTAATAGGGCAATATTTGCGCCGATACCTAATAAGGTATAAAAACGTTTTGCTTCATTAACTCGTGAAATTTCATTTGCAAATCCCCAGAACATTAAGGAAAGAACTGCGCTTCCCCATATTTCAGAAAGGACGTAGAAAAGTGAATAAGTCCAGTTGCGATAGCAAGCGACGAGACCGCCCAATCCAGTAGGTAGATATGATTGAATAAGATCTGCTGAAACGTTCGGGTGCAACATTTCACGGTTGGGGTATAACACTAAAGCAAACAAGGCAAAAAAGAGTAGAAATGGTGTAATAGCTGCATAGAAAAGATTTTCTTTGCTCAAGATATTGCTCAATTTAGCATAAAGGAGCATAAAAATAATTGCAGCAGGAACCACGCCCCATACTTTTAGGAATGGAATAGTTTCCGCTCCAGAAGATGTGACGATTAAGGTGTCTTTGGTATCTCTTAAAATAGTATAGTTAAAGGAAATACATAAGAACATCAATAGCATAGGTAGGAGCTTCTTTAGCTCATAGCTATGTACCGGCCAAAAGAATGACCGCAGTGTACCGAACTCAGCCGGCTTAATCTCTTTAGACATAAAAAAACCTCAAATTAGTTAAAAGGATTCAATTGAGCGTTAAGTTTAAACGTTAAAGAAGTACTATAATTGTTTATTTCGATAAAGGCAAGAAGAATTTTTGAACTGAATTTTTGAACACTCGAAACCTCCGAGGAAAGCTCGGAGGTAAAAAGAAGATTTAAATTGTCTTATACTAGAGCTGGAGCGGCCGCAACTAAAGCTGCATTATTAACTACTTCTACATAGAAATGCCAAAGTTCTTGTTCTACTTGCCCATGACGAATGGATGCAATAAGTTCGCGTTTAATTGTGCGGAGATCCTTTTTAGGAGTGAGCTTGCGAACTAGATCTTTATCGCCTTGATGACGTGCCAATTGGAGCATTCTTTCGATATCTTGTTTAGTAAAGAGAAATTGATCACGGCGTTTGCGAGAGCCACGGGCAGCACGAGGCTTAGGAGTGACGTTTATTGGTTTGTCAACATTGACAATATATTGACTGATTAATGATTGAAGTTCTTCTGTAGCTTCTGTTTTCATTTTGCGCATTGTGAAATGATGAATATACCCACCATTTGAAGAAGGAAGATATCTACAAATATCATTTTCTTTTTTGGCGTTAATTTTCTTTATTGCTTGCTGAATTAAATTTTCCAGTGTTTTAGCGTCGCTTTTTCCAGAACTCATAATTAACCTACCTTGTTGTGTTCATATTTAATAAGATTCATTGCGAAGTTGAGCATTTATTGTTTGCTCAACTTTTAGGCTCACGTTAACGTTTATTCATGATCGTAACTTGAGGTCTTTTATCAAATCATGAAAAAACACGCAACATATAATTTTTTCAACTTCATATATAGGCACTGTTTTATCAGTATTCCTTAATTTACTAATGGAATTTATAATTTATATGATTTTTTCGCAACATAAATTCAGACAAATTCTTATAAATTATCGTTTTATAGTGTAAAAAAGTATCATTCTCATAATAAAAGCGAATTTTGCGAGAAATAAATAATCAATAAATAATTTTTTTAAAAAACGATTTCGGTAATTTTCCCTTTTCGATTTCAAGGTTTATTTGAAAAAATTACTTTTTCTTTTTTTCAATATATTAGGGCCTTCTTTTTAACTAAGCGCTTTGAGTTTGAGTGAAATTTTTGTTTTCATTTCATATGCGTCTAGTCAAAATTAAAAAAACACTTTTAAAATGCAGTCTCTGTCATCTACCTTTTAAAATCGATGAGATATTTTTAACTCTCTTTTCTAGCTATTTATCAAATATATTCTCATAATAAGGGAATTCGTGATAAGAACAATAATGGAAGAGTAATGACTATGAATCAACAAAATTGCTTAGAAGCTGTTTTAGAAGATTATCTATTAAAAAACATACCTATTTCATCAGCCATGGGAGTTAGGGTTAATCTAGCATCTAATTCCCAAATTATTTTGGAAGCGCCTTTTTCTAATAATATCAATCATAAGAAAACAGTTTTTGGAGGCAGTCTTCATGCAATTGCCACATTGGCTTGTTGGAGTCTAATGCATATCAATATGATTAAGATAAATGGCGGTGGGGATATACAAATAGTAATTGCAAGTAGTGAAATCAAGTATTTATTACCGATTAATACCGATTTTAAAGCTGAATGTCATAAACCCGATATTTTTGAATGGGAACGTTTTATAAAAATTTTACTGAAAAAAGGTAAAGCTCGCGTGAAGCTATGTGCTAAGATTTTTAAAGAGGGACAACTTTGCGTCGATTATTATGGCACCTTTGTTGGTATTCGAACTTCAGAGCAGGACTCTTAGACTATGCACCCCAATCTCTTAATCGTGATAAGCTTAACTATTGGTTTTACTTTGGCAAGTTTGTTTGCCTATGTGATGCAGTGCCTTAGGCTTCCATCAATTCTAGGTTATTTATTAGCTGGCTATATGATTGGCCCGTATTTCCCTGGATTTGTGGCGGATCACAATGTAGCAGACCAACTTGCGGAGATTGGAGTTATCTTAATGTTGTTTGGGGTGGGGCTGCATTTTAAAATTGAAGATTTAGTTCGCGTTAAAAATATTGCTATTCCAGGAGCAGTCGGGCAGACACTCATAGCAACAATTTTCACCACCATCATTGTCTATAATTTAGGGTGGTCGGTGCAGGCTGGGATTATCATTGGCTTGTGTGTGGGAGTTGCAAGTACGGTTGTACTTGTCCGCTTACTAACTGATAAAAAAATTCTTAATACACCAAAAGGGCATATAGCGGTTGGTTGGTTGGTGGTAGAAGATATATTTACAGTTATTATTCTACTTCTGCTTCCAACAGTAGCAGCACTATCTTCAGGGGTAACTTTTTCAATTGTTAGTGTAGGAGGGGAAATTCTTTTTCTTGCCACTAAATTTTGCGTTTTAGTTTTATTTATGTTTACATGGGGACATAAATGCATTGATTATATTTTGACGAACATTGCCCGTATGCGTTCTCAAGAGCTGTTTACATTGACTCTCATAGCTCTTGTTTTTCTCATTGCGACTGGTTCTTCTGTGGTATTCGGAACTTCAATTGCTTTAGGAGCATTTATTGCTGGCATGGTTGTTGGCAAAACAACTCTTAAGCATCAGGCAGCAGCAAATGCATTACCACTTAAAGATATATTTGCAGTTATTTTTTTTCTTTCAGTGGGGATGCTCTTCAATCCTGTAGCAATGGTTAGTCATTTTACTCTTTTTATAGGAATTATTTCTGTTATCTTAATTGTAAAACCGGTGGTAGCTTATCTCATAACAGTATTTTTAGGATATTCTTTAAATACTGCGCTAACGATAGCCATTTCTTTGGCTCAAATAGGGGAATTTTCTTTCATCCTAGCTGAAGAAGCTATGAATTTAAAACTTATTCCTGATGAGGGTTTTGACATACTTGTGGCCTGCGCTCTCATATCGATTTCTATAAATCCATTACTCTTTCTAATGATAAAGCCACTCGAGTCTTTCATTCACAAATTCACCTTCTTTAAAAAAACTGAAAATGAATCTTTTGAAAAAATTGTTGAACACAATAAAATGTTATTAAAAGTTCTCATTGTGGGATATGGTCCAATTGGAAAAGCAGTTACTAAAATAGCGTTGGATTCGGGTTTTGTTCCCATTATTATAGAACAAAATATTGATACTGTTTCAAATATGGAAGAGCAGCATAAAATTCTTTATGGGGATTCTACCGATTATAATATTCTTAAGGATGCACTTATTGAAAAAGCGAACTATTTGCTAATTACCATTCCTGAAATAACAAAAATTGTTAAAACCGTGCATGCCGCCCGTCATGCGAACCCCAATATTCAAATCATTACGCGACTTCAATACATCATCGAAAAGCCATTGTTGGATGAACTGGGTGTTAAATATGTTTGTACAGAAAGTGAAGCTTTAAAGGCTTTTACTTCGCTAACGCGTCAATTATTAGATTCAAATAATCATAGGGCTCCCGATTAAATATGACTTTGTGCTATATGATTTCAACTTGCTTCTTCTTTTTTGAATTTTAAAACGAATATTTTTATAAACTTGAGAAGGGGTTATGAGAGTTTTTGAAGTTGCAGTATTAGAAAATCCCGTTAAGGCGACAATCGAAATTCCCGGTTCTAAAAGCTTTACAAATCGCGCACTTGTAATGGCTGCTTTGACAAAGGGACAGGTCACTCTTTATAATCCATTATATAGTGAAGACACTGAGGTGATGATTGAATGCTTGCGTAAACTAGGACTTCGCATCCAAGTATTACCTGATCAAATCATTGTCTATGATGATATCTCAAGCATTCAAGATAGAGCTTACGAATTGTTTGCCAAAGATTCAGGGACAACACTTCGTTTTTTGCTGGCATTACTTTGTATGACACCCGGCACTCAGGTAATCAGGGGTAGTGTGCGTCTTAGCGAGCGGCCGATAAAAGACTTAGTTAATGCTCTACGTGCATTAGGAGATATAATTGATTATCTTTCTAAATAATGTCAGCTGCCTTTAAAATTTCTTTCCTCTTCCTTAGAGTTTAGT
>JACDGH010000083.1 GCA_013815395.1 Parachlamydiaceae bacterium | reverse complement strand
AGGTCACAGTGATCATGAACCGCCGTATACGGTTCCGTACGTACGGTGGTGTGAGAGGACGGGAGCGAAAGCTCCCTCCTACTCGATCCTTGGTTTGGGCGGCCTAGGCAAGGTAGCCTAAGGCGTCTCGTCTTGGAACAAAGTGGAGAATATATTGTGGAAAGATTTTTTTATAAATCAAAAAGATTAACCTGCTCAGAGCAAGACGCCGTCAGTCTGGAAAAAAAATGGAACTTTTTTAATGGGTAATTTTTGCGGTAAACCAGATAAATTAACCAGCATCCTTCTGACCCCTGACCTCTGACCCCCGAGTCTTGTCTCTTGCCTCTGATTCTTTGCCTTTAAGGTTTTATGTATGTCTGAGATTACATTAGTGCTTGTTAAAGGAATCGTTGTCATCCTTTTACTTTTTGGAGCCGCAGCTTATATGACCTTTGCTGAGAGGGTCGTTATGGCTAGAATGCAGCTTCGTTTAGGACCCAATCGCGTTGGTCCATTAGGATTATTACAGCCAATTGCCGATGGCATTAAATTGCTCTGCAAAGAAGGGTTTCAGCCAGCAGGTGTGGATGTCTTTTCTTATTGGCTTGCCCCAGGCATTTCCCTATTTTTAGCTTTATTTGCTTTCGTGCTCATTCCTTTTGGGGGAACTGTTAATCTATGGGGACATCTTATCACGTTGCAAATTGCAGATATCAATGTTGGTTTCCTCTTCCTTTTAGCTCTTTCCTCATTGGCAGTATATGGAGTAGTTCTAGCAGGGTGGTCGTCAAATAATCGCTATTCCTTGCTTGGAGGTCTGCGTGCTACTGCCCAAATGATCAGCTATGAAATCCCTATGGGATTATCTTTATTGACGATTGCAATTTCTGCCGGCACCTTGAGTCTTGCCCAAATCGTTGAAGGACAAAGCCTGCATTGGAATGTGTGGACAAATCCCGTTAGCTTTATCATTTATGTAATCACAGGATTTGCTGAGACAAATCGAGCCCCCTTTGATCTGCCAGAAGCCGAGCAAGAGCTTACTGGCGGCTATCATACAGAATATGGCGGCATGAAATTTGCCATGTTTTTTCTTGGGGAATACATCAATATTCTTGTAGTTTCATCCATTGCAGTGACATTGTTTTTAGGGGGCTGGCAAGGTCCTTGGGATATTCCTGTTTTATGGTTCGTGGTTAAAGTGGCCATTTTTGTTTTCTTTTTTATTTGGGTAAGGGCTACCTTGCCAAGATTGAGGTACGATCAGCTTATGGCCTTTGGCTGGAAAGTTCTATTGCCTATTGCAACCTTAAATTTGATCATCACGGCTTATTTTAATTTGGTGTGAGATGTTAAAAAAATTATATCGCGTTATGGCAATGTTAAATGGTTTATTGATCGTGATGAAGTACAACTTCAAACGACCAATAACCTTGCGCTATCCGGAAGAAAAACGAAAACTTCCCACACGTTCCAGGGGAAGGCACTATCTCACTAAATGGCGAGATGGTAAAGAGCGCTGTGTGGGATGTGAATTGTGCGCCATAGTATGTCCGTCCCAAGCCATTTATGTGAAGCCGGCTCAGAATAAACCCGGAGAAGAGCAATCGCATGGGGAAAGATACGCCTCCGATTTTCAAATTAATATGCTGCGCTGTATTTTTTGCGGATACTGTGAAGAAGCTTGCCCTACGGGAGCTATCGTTTTAGGCAATGATTATGAGTTATCGGGATACACCCGCCAATCATTGATTTACACAAAAGATATGCTCACCGAAAAAGAACCTGGCGAATCCGGCCGAGATCCTAATAGGGAGATATAATCGATGCTACCTTCTGCTACGACAGCCCAGTGGATATTAGGCATGATATTAGTTCTTTCTTCCTTAGGAGTAATCATGGTGCGTAAGCCGGTGCACGCTTGCTTGTCATTTTTATTAACTTTATTGTCATTGGCAACTTTGTATTTACAGCTGTCGGCCGAATTTATCGCCGTCATTCAAATTCTGGTTTACGCCGGAGCAATTTTAGTGATTTTCATGTTCGTTATCATCCTCTTTCA
This sequence comes from Parachlamydiaceae bacterium, assembly GCA_013815395.1. Lineage (GTDB taxonomy): Bacteria > Chlamydiota > Chlamydiia > Chlamydiales > Parachlamydiaceae > JACDGH01. The sequence continues at coordinate 7,560 of JACDGH010000083.1, read as the reverse complement.
AGATGCGCATCAAAAAATTGAGGAAGAAGAGCCAAAAAGCTCAAAAGTGTTACTCAGCCTTGCCGGCATCGCTTTTATTTTATCTTTCGGTTTGCTGGCTAGACAACTCATGGGATTGGTGTCTATGAATGAAAAGTTACCCGCTGATTATGGAACAGTACAAGCTATTGGCAAGTCTTTGTACATTGACTTCTTTTTTCCTTTTGAAGCTATTGTTATGGTGTTTTTAGTGGCCATCGTAGGCGCTCTCTATATAGGAAAAAAAAGCGATGCGATACAGATAGAGGAGGATTAAGTGGACATTTCATTTTTTGTATTTATCAGTCTTGCCATGTTTGCCATAGGCATTGCAGGAGTCTTAATAAATAGAAACGCACTAATCTTTTTTTTGTCGATAGAACTTCTGCTAAATGCAGGCAATCTACTCTTTGTAGCCTTCGCGCGCGAATGGGAAAATCAAACAGGATTGATTTGGGTGTTTTTTGTGCTGATCATTGCGGCGGCGGAAGCGGCCGTCGGCATAGCCATTTTTATAAATCAATTTCGCACTAAACAGGTGGTCGATGTGGATCAATACGATGTGTTAAGAGGCTAACCTATGTTATATCTTTTATGTCTCGGGCTTTTTATGCCTCTAGTAGGTTTTCTCGCCTTGTTTTTCAGTGCGCGCTATATTGGACGCCTCCCGGCGGTTTGTGTTGGGTGCGGGACCATATTTATTTCATTGGTTTGTTTTATATCCTTACTTATCGCATACATATCTACCGGTGCAGTACCACAGACCTATGTGCTATTTGATTGGATTCATTTTAATAACATCCATGCCAACTTTGCTTTGCATTTAGATCCCCTAGCATTGTTAATGACATTAATCATTACAGGCGTGGGCTTTTTAATTCATGTCTACTCTGTGGGTTACATGGATCATGAAGAAGATTTTGCTCGATTTTTTGCATGCATGAATTTCTTCATTTTTGCCATGCTCCTCCTTGTGCTTGCCGCCGAATTATTACTGCTCTTTGTAGGCTGGGAAGGTGTTGGTCTAGCATCCTACCTATTGATAGGTTTTTGGTATCAAAAACCTGAAGCTGCGGAAGCTGCTACAAAAGCATTTATAGTCAATAGAATAGGGGATCTAGCCTTGTTGCTTGGGTTAATTCTCACGTTTTATTTATTCCACACTAGCGACATTGCAACAGTATCTTCGCTTGTAAATAATGGATTTGCAGTGGGTGCCCCTATTATCACCCTGCTCACTTTATTATACTTTATTGGGGCAACCGGAAAATCTGCGCAAATTCCACTACAAACCTGGCTGCCCGACGCGATGGCTGGCCCTACGCCTGTTTCTGCCTTGATCCATGCTGCCACGATGGTCACAGCAGGAGTGTATCTAGTCGTCAGAATGCATGTCGTCTTCACAATGGCGCCTATGACTCTGCAAATTATAGGAATAACAGGGGGCGTTACTTCCTTATATGCTTCTTTATCAGCTTTAGGACAAACCGATTTAAAGCGCGTGCTGGCTTATTCCACGGTAAGTCAGTTGGGCCTGATGTTTTTAGCCTGCGGTGCGGGTGCTTTTTATGCAGCCATGTTCCATCTTACTACCCATGCATTCATTAAGGCGGTATTATTTCTTTCAGCAGGCAATGTGGTGCACATGATGAGCGGCACAACTGAAATGTCTAAAATGGGGGGGCTATCCAAAATTTTCACAAAAACCCACTGGCTTTTCCTAATCGCGGCCCTTTCACTTTCTGGAATTCCACCTTTAGCAGCCTTTTTCAGTAAAGATCTGATTTTGGAAAATGAATATCTTGTAGGCTATGAAGCTTTGTATTATGTAGCTTTAACAGCCTCTATTCTCACAGGTATTTATTTGACCCGGGCTTATTGCTTGACATTTTCTGGACCGCAACATTTGAATGCCATTCAACAAAAAGATGTGAAAGAAGCTCCTTCCATTATGATAGCGCCTGTGCTTATCCTGACTTTCTTTTCTATTTTCGGGGGATTTTTAGGCTTTTCATTCAATAGCATACCTTGGCTAGAAGATTTTATTGAAGATGTGGACGTCACACATCTTGAGAGAGAGTTGACGACAAGCTTTAATTGGTCGTATGAAGGGATATTGGCAATTGCAGGCGCTATAAGCGGCGTACTAGCATCCGCATTCGTTTATACTAATTTCCAGAATCGCTTAGGAAAACCTATCCAATTTCTTAAACAATCATTTTATTTTGATAAAATTTACCATTGGATTTTAGTCGTACCTCTCAAGGCTATTGCCAATGGGATGAATCGATACGTCGAACCTAAAATTTTTGATGGAAGTGTCAATGCCTTAGCCTATGGAACTCAGGGCATTGCCCGCGCCTTTCAGTTAGTGCAAAGTGGACAAATTCGAGCCTATGTTGCTTGGATGGCATTAGGGGCAATGTTATTAATCGTATACCTTGTTTTTTGAGGAGTAAATTGTGCTAAAGATATTTTTATTATTTCTTTTCCCGGTTTTATCGGCTATTGCCATGCTGTTATTGCCGAATTTCTCGTCAAAAAATTTAAAGCGCATAGCCTTAGTTTTAAGTGCAATTCCTCTAGTTGCATTAATGGTTGGTCGTGATTGGATAGGGACTGAAGTTAATTATGCATGGCTTCCAGCCCTAGGGATACGCTTTCATTTAATTGTGGACAATCTTTCATTTCTCTTTCTAATGTTGTCGGCTTTAATTATTCCCTTTAGCCTATTGGCCGTGCGTAGTTCCACCCTAACTTCACCACATGTTTTTTTTGCTTTGGTCCTCTTTCTGCAAAGTTTGTTGTTCGGTTTTTTTACCTCACGAGATTTAGCCCTATTTACGATGTTCTATGAGGCCATGCTGCTCCCTCTCTATTTGATGATCATGATTTGGGGCGGACCCAATCGCAGAAAAGCAGCTTTAAAATTTATTATTTATATGATCGCCGGTTCCGTATTGATGGTCGCAGGGGTGCTTTTCCTATACATTTCTTCAGTAACAGTGGGAGGGGAAGGGACTTTCAATCTTGATGCCTTAGCCAAAACGGCCTCATCCACGCCTTATGCATCCTGGGTATTCGGAATTTTCTTGCTAGCTTTTGCAGTAAAAACTCCTCTCTTCCCCTTCCATGCCTGGCTGCCGGATGCCTATTATGAAGCTTCTACGTCTGGGACCATTTTGCTATCGGCAATACTTTCCAAGGCTGGAGTTTATGGCATTTTGCGCATAGCCTATGAACTTTTCCCGGAACTTTTAAAAGTGTGGAGTCCAGTATTGCTAGGTATGGCCATCGCTGGCGTATTTTATGGGGGATTTTTAGCCTGGCGGCAAACAGATTTTAAGCGCTTAATTGCCTATTCAAGCCTTTCCCATGTCAATTTCATACTGGCTGGCTTATTTGCAATCAGCCAAACATCTTTGGCAGGTGGCATCCTGCAAGCCCTTAACCACGGTATTACCATCACAGGATTGTTTTTAGTGGCTGGTTGGCTGGAAGAGAGGCTTGGTTCAACCTCGCTCAAGCAGGCACGTGGGTTATGCAAATATCTACCACAGTTATGTTGGTTGACATTGTTTTTTGTGGTAGCTTCGGTAGCTATTCCAGGAACAAATAATTTTGTGGGTGAGTTAATGATCCTATTTGGTCTTTTCCAAAATCCGTGGGTTGCAGCATTACTTGGACTATCCATCATCCTTTCAGTGATTTATATGTTGAGATGGATGCAATTTGAATATTTTGGGCAACCTAGTCCATATCAACACAGATGGGTGGATATCCATGCTAAGCACATCATCATTGCTTTACCGTTGGTTATTCTCATTCTTTTATTTGGGATATACCCGGCCCCAGTGCTTAATTTAATTAAACCTGCTGTGGAAAAAATATCGACCTTGGCAAATTTGGAACAATCATAATGAGTATTGCTATGACCACCACCTCTTTAAGTCTAACAGATGTTGCAGCGCTGAGTCCGCTTCTATTTTTATTAATCGGAGCACTAGCCGTCTTGCTGGTTGAGACTTTTGCTGAAAAAGCGGCTAATATCCTCTCTTTTCCAATTTCTGCCCTTTTCATTCTCATTGCCATCATAGCCGCAGTTTATGCTCCAATCAGCGATAATGCTTTATTAACCCCATGGTTAAGCTTTGATCCGCTTTCGCGACTCTTTACCTTTTTCTTTTTGGCTATAGGCTTAGCTTCAGCTTGTTTAGCGCACGCATTTTTTCATCGTTTTAAAGCGACTCAAGGGGAGTATTACTTCCTATTGTTATCGGCATTATTTGGCCTATTATTGATCGGATCATCCGCGGATTTTTTAACGCTTTTTCTTGGACTGGAATTATTATCTATAGCGCTGTATGTGCTATGTGGCTATATGAAAAAGTGGAATATTTCGCATGAAGCGTCGATGAAATATTTTCTAATGGGGGCATTGGCTGCCGCCTTTTTGCTATACGGCATTGCCTTGATCTATGGTGCCACTGGCACCACGCGCTTTGATAGATTATTAAGCGGCTATCAAGCTATACAAAGCACGCAAAAATCCGCCCTATTTTTGGGAGGGATTGCCCTCGTCACTTTAGGTCTAGCCTTTAAGGCTGCCATCGTGCCTTTCCATGTGTGGGCGCCTGATGTATATGACGGCGCTTCCACACCAGTGACGGCATTTATGGCTGTAGGCACCAAAGTAGGTGCTTTCGCAGCCTTTGCAAGGGTGTTTTTAGTGGCATTACCCCAATTTAATCCGCTATGGAGTGAAGTCGTTGCCTTTCTTGCTATTCCTACCCTTATTTATGCCAATTATGTTGCATTGCGTCAAACGCAGCTGCGCCGCTTCTTTGCCTATTCCGGAATCTCGCATGCGGGCTTCTTGTTGATTCCATTGGCAGCTGGCACTCCTGATGCTTTATCTGCATTGATGTTTTATTTGGCGGTCTATGCCTTTGCCACTTTAGGCTGTTTTGCCGTCTTGGCATTTTTGGACGATCGTCCAGCGGGCGTGATGCTGAAGGACCTGCAAGGTCTTTTCAAACGCGCGCCGTTGCTTGCTGGAGTCCTTGCCTTATGTATGTTAACTTTGGCAGGAATTCCACCCACAATTGGTTTCTTTGCAAAATTCTATCTTTTTAAGGTGGCCTTTCAGGCCGGATATTATTGGTTGGTGATCATTGCCCTCTTAACAACAATCTTGGCTGCTTACTACTACTTGCGCATGATTGCCATTATGTTTTCGCCGGCTGTGGATGCAGCCACAGCACCGCAGCGCCGTTATTGGACGGCAGCGCTAGTCGGTATTGTTTCATGCGCAGCCATTATTGTTCTTTCGCTTTATCCGGCACCATTTATGGCTTTTTTTGTGGTGCGTTAATGCTGTTGGGGTTCCTGGAAGCAAGCCATACCCCCACATACATAAGCTCGTTTAGTATTTCGGATTAGATAAGACGATGAACATTTCGTAATGACTCTATAAGGCCTATCTATTTTGTCCCGCTTCTATACGTTTTAAAGGTTAAGGGGAAACGCAGAGACGGGGAGAAACGCGGAGACGCTGAGAACTAAATTAGTAAATACAATAAAGTATAGTCCAATTTGAGTTTTCGCGCCTCAGCGTTTCTCCCCCCGTTTCTGCGTTTCCCCTTAGCCTCTAAACTACCCTAAGAAACCCCGTCCCCATTTCTTCCCAGAACCATCTTCTTCACCTCTTGAGGTTAGATACGAAATCTTATACGAAATCTTATGATTCAGAAGGGAAAAGTTTTTTATACAGATCTATAATCTATTACCCATAGGGTAGAATTGTATTACTCAGATTAATTAGCATTGAGGATAGAGATTCAACATCTTTCTCAAATTGTTCAGCTTGCTTTATTGTAGGGATTCTTTTTTCAAAGGCTAGCTCTTTTTTCTTTAATTCCATAAGAATAAGACCTGCTTTCTTTAAATTATTGTCTGTATTTTTTGGCATTTTATTTTTTTCTTTACTATTACCAGCCGGTTTTGAAGACGTAAGGGTTTTCATGTATTCTTTTAATACTTGCAAATTTTTTCCTGCAGTTTCAAGACTTCCTCTTGATTTCGCCACGGAATTATGAATTTTTTCTAATTCGGTTACTTCATCGAAAATTTTCAATGCTTCTGAAGAAATTGACACTTGATCCCTAAGCGGTCCAAATTTTGTGCCCACGGCGATTATTTTTTTAATTTCGGCATCAATCTGTTTATTTTCTCCCGACCCCGCCTTTTTTTCCGCAGTAAATATACCATTTAAATTGGTGATTTTTGTAGCTACATCATTTATCTTGTTTATATATGTACTATCAAAAGCATCTATTTCTTTACGTAATATTTCAGGTGTCAATAGCCTAAAGTCTGGGCTTTGAATTATTTTCTTCTCTGCTAGAAAACGATTTTTTACATTTTCATCTTCTTCCTTCGTAAGATCAACCTCATTCCCCCAAGATGATCGTCCTTCATTTAATTTTTCAATTACCTGAGAGTAAGGATTTATCAGTTCAAAGGCCTGATCTGATAATTTTCTGATTTTACTAATATTAGTATTAGATGTGCCTTGTAAATTATTCATCATTTTGCGAATCCCTTCTCTGTCCTTCTCAATTACCTTAATTTGTTTTTTGAGTGTGTTATTTGCCCCATCAAGATTGGCATTAAAAGTTCTGCTTTCATTAATGGTTTTTTTTTCTTCTTTATTAGCTAGCCAAGCTTGAAACCTAGTTTTTAAAGGTTGTTTTTTAGATTCATTAGCTTGAATTTGTTTCCTTAATTCTTCAATTTTACCGTTTGTAGCCATATATGAATTTCTTAATCCTCCAATAGCCGAGGTGCGAAGAAGCAATGCTTGTTGTTGTACATCAGCTAATGGGGAACTTTCAGAACTACTACCTATTGAAGCCATAATGCCTCCTAAAAATGTTGATTTGTTTTTTTTAATTAATTTTATTAAATAACATATTCATCATTTAATAATTCTATTATATAAAATAAAAAATATTATATTCAAGCGAATACTTAATGCTTAATTTTTTAATGAAAAAAATTATACCAATTGAGGTGATAATTGTTATTATCATAATGGTTGTTATCAAAAAAAAAATTTTTTTGAGAAGAATTGGAAGCGAGCCGAGCTATGACCAACATTGTGATAGACTTAAAGTGTGCAAAAATTTTTTAACAATAATGACTCATTTTTGCTTATTTTTTTTTCTTTTTGTAGCCCATACCGAAGCTGTAACGAGCAGAGGGAGCATAGGCAGGTTAATTTAGCTGGTTTATAACTAAAATTATTCACTAAACCATGTTCCTATTTTGTTCCTGACCAGATGCCCTTGCTATCTTGGCTATGCCGCTCAAACCAAGGTAGCCGGGGCGTCTCTCGCCCTGCTTTCCACAAGTCAACGAGCCCAGAAATTAGAAAACGCTTAGAGAGCCTTTTTTAGCTAGATTAACCAACCTAGACCGAGACTAGGTTGGTCAATCTGGTTAAAAATCCACTGAAAAGCATTTTCCATATTTCTTTCC
>JACDGH010000082.1 GCA_013815395.1 Parachlamydiaceae bacterium | reverse complement strand
TCCGCACGTGCTGCATCCGTAGCCAAAGCAGCAAACCGTTCTTTTAATAAGCCATAGCGCAACAAGGATGCCAGGGCATCATTATTTACTTGAGAAAACAATTCATGCTGACAACAAGGCACGCATAAGATCACTTCAGCTCCCCATTGCACAGCTTTTTCTAAGGCTGCATCTGTTGCCGTATCACAGGCATGCAGCGTGATCACCATGTCTACTTTTCCATGGGCCACATGCTGATTGATATCTCCCACTGAAAAATTCAAATGCTCATATCCTAAACGGTTGGCTAGCGCTTGACAATGCTCGATCACTTCCTGTTTGAGATCGAGCCCCAAAAGATTAATTTTCAACCCTTCAACATAATGCAAATAATGATACAGAGCAAAAGTCAAATAGGCTTTGCCGCAACCAAAATCAATAATTTCCAAGCTTCGCCCTTTAGGGAGGTAATCAACTATATCGCGGACCATCTCTAAGAAACGATTGATCTGCTTGAATTTATCGTATTTTTTAGCAATTACTTTGCCATCAGCTGTCATCACACCTAAATCGATCAAAAAAGGAACCGGTTTACCTTCTTCCAAAACATAATATTTCTTACGATTGTGCATTGGCAGGGCTTTGATCCCTTTAGATGGTTTTTCAATAATCGTCATTTCCCTATGTTTGTTGACCAGCACATGAAAGGCGAAATCTTGTGTAGAAAAAATCCCCTGCTTATAAACATTCTCAAGATTAGATCGAATTAAAGCAACGGTTTCAGCTGGAGACTTATTCTGATGAATAACTTTAGTTTTATAGTGAAAGCTGAATTGATACATATTGATATTTTTCAGCACAATGGATCGGATGGCGATTTTTAAGATGCCTTCTTCTTGCTTATCTCTTGGACTACTTAGTTGTCCAGATAGCAGCTTATTTTCAATGATTTGTTCAAGCAACGATTCAAGAGATGCTCTAGCCATATTCTCTAACCGTTTTCGCATCAAAATTAATTACACCATTAACAATTAACATGCCTAATAAAATCATCCCGGCAGCAGTTAAGCCTAACAAAGTGAAAGTTTCACCTAAAAATATAAATCCAAGCAACATGCCTACGACAGGGAAGAAACATGCCACCATTGAAATAGCGGTGGGACCACAATGATCGAGCAATTTGTAATAAATGATATAGGCGAATACAGTGCCAAACACCGCTAACCCGCAAACGCCTCCAATAGCCAATAGTGAAGGCATTGGTAAATTCCATACATCTTCATACCAAAAAGCAAATGGCCATATCATCAGCGCATTCACCATAAATTGTGCCGCTGGCGCTACAAATTGCTTTTGTCCAACAGTAAATAATTTACCATATACATGACTCATAGAATAACTGAAAGCCGCCAACATTGCTGCCATCATTCCCAAAGAAGTGCCACTCATCCCCTCAATCAGCTTAGGAGCAAATAATAAAATTACCCCCACCCCACTTAAAGTTATACCTATTGCTTTCTGGAAACTCATTTTATCTGAAGCCACAAAAATCTGTGCTAATAAGGCTGTAAACATGGGGGTAGTCCCATTTAAAATCGCTGCTAAGGAGCTATCAATAGATTGTTCAGCATAGCAGAATAAGGAAAAAGGCAGCGCTGAGGAAAGGAAGGCCATCATGCTCGTGCGGAACCAAAACTTTAAATCTTTGGGGAAACCACGTCTTAGATACAATAAGACTATTCCTAAAATTATCGCGGCTAGGGTCACGCGCAAACTTACAATAGTGAGCGGTGGAAGGTCGTGCAGAGCCAATTTTATGAATAGGAATGAAGGACTCCACATCATCGTAAGAGCTATGATTAATAAAACACGCTTAATGGGGGACATAATAAACCTGTAGTAATAATAATATTTTCGCGTCAATTCGTAAGGTAAGTTATATAGTTTATCTGATGAAATCATTCAAATCAAGAATTACATTAACGCGAGTTAGCCTACGGCATAGTAATTTTTTGTCTTTTAGTCCAATAATCGGCACCGTAATTTATGGTCAGTTGCGTGCCTTTGAGAATGGGATTTCTGGCGATAAAAATTTGACGCTGCAATCCGCGATCAACGGCACATAAGGGTTGTATGTTGGGAAAATCACTATGGTTGATAAAGCGCATTAAATTCCCTAAAAGCATAGCATCAATCACATAATAGTTTAACGACCACCACTTTGTATGATAGTGCAGACAATAGCCATTCTGGTCAGAACGCCACCTGGAAAGCATCCTTAATTCACCTGTATATTCGCCAATGAAATCCCCTTTTACCATATTTTGCTCAGCAAATAATCCATATCCAACATCATCACTTACCCACCTAATACTGACCTTTGCAAGAACCGTTTCATCAAGTTGTTTGCGAAATTGCTTGGTGTAAGTAAAGTTGTCGGCAGCTATCCAGGAATTTCTCAAGATATAGGGACACTGGTCAATAACTTCGCGCAATAAAGCATAAGATTCAAAAGTCAGAAAAGGAGCGTATTCAATATTAAAGCGATTCTCAAATTCAGCCACATTCATCGTATTTAAAGTCGAAGAATCTTTTAGTTGAACTAAAAAGCTGATCGGTTTTTGGGGATACAAAAGCTCTAGACATTGCGGGCGATTAAGCAGCTGTGCTAGTTCCCGAGGCGTAAATCCTAAGTCATCGCAACATTCTTGATATTTACCTTTTAGAAATTGAATTTCTTTGAGGTTATCATCGATCACGGCTTTATGGAGGGGCGTTAGACTAAAGATGTGGGACATGTAATGCCTACGGTTTTTTCTTTCACAATTTCAACTAAAGCCTCAATCCACTTGGGATGATCGTTCAAACCAGGCACAAGGTCTAATTGCTCACCGCCTGCTTTTTTAAATTCCAAAGCATATTCCACTCCGATTTCATGAATGGTTTCTAAGCAGTCGCATACAAATGAAGCACAGAACACTAAGATTTTTTTCTTACCTTGATGAGCCAACGTTTCAATCGTCTCACTAAAATAAGGTTGTAGCCAGGGGTCTCTTCCTAAACGGGATTGAAATGCAACTGAATGCATTTCTGCGCTTATTCCACAGGCGTCGGCTAAAGCTTTAGCGGTGGCATAGCATTGTGCTGAGTAACAATTTTTGTTTTTATACGACATCTTTTGGCAACAATCAGATGTTTTTAAACAACAGCCATGCTTATCGGCTTTTAAAATGTGCCGCTGAGGTAGGCCATGAAAACTAAAGATCACATGATCGTAGTCGTTGACATTGAAGCTATCAGCCACCACAGCACTAAACGCATCGATTAATTTGGGATGCGTGCCATAATCTGAGATAAATGCAATTTCTGGAATAACTTCATAGCGTGAAACAATTTCCATGATTTTTTGATGCACTGATCCAGTTGTGGCAGAGGCATAATGAGGGAATAGGGGCAAAACAAGAATTTGGTCAACTTGGTTTTCAATCAGTTTATTTAAGCCTTGCTCAAGGGAGGGGTTCTGATAGCGCATAGCTAACTCCACGCAATAATCATCACCAAGCTTTTCTTGCAACAATTCCCGCACACGGTATCCATAAACCTTTAAAGGAGATCCTTGAGGCGTCCAAATGGCTTGATAGCTGCGCGCTGACTGAAGAAAGCGAAAAGGCACAATAGCACCTCTTACCAACAGCTGGCGTGTCAACCAAGAAGTGTCGATCACTCTGGGATCAGTCAAAAATTCAATTAAATAGCGAAATACATCCGCCCCGGAAGGAGAATCAGGTGTCCCCAAATTTACCAATAGAATCCCGATCTTGCCACCTTTGCTCATATTTTATTCTCCTTAGATATTATGTATTAATTATTTATCCCTCTTTCGATCACACCTGAGTGGCGTTGGGAAATTTGGGCTATGGTCCGACTGAGTATCTCATTCGTAGACCAGATTTCCAAGGCTTTACGCGCGCGGGTGACCCCCGTGTAAAGAACTTCCCTTCCAAAGTGTTCACTACCTTCGGGCAGCAACATTAAAACATGATCGAATTCACTACCCTGGCTTTTATGCACCGATAAGCAATAGGCATATTCGTATTTAGGCAGCATCAATGCAGGGATATTGCGAATGCCCCCAGCTTCTTCCGGCATTCTAGCTGCAAATAAGGCATAACTGCCAGACATTGAAGATGAATGCTCAGCATTGCGAGGTAAGGATGAAATTGGCCTAACAAGCAACCCCACCTCACCATTGAATAATTCCTGGCGATGGTCATTCTGCACAATCATGATGGGGGCTACAAGGAAAGCTAGTTGTCGCTGACGAGTTTTTCTTATAGCCATCTGTAAAAAAAGGGCATTCAAAACTTCCACCCCAAAAGGCCCTTTTCTCAAAGGCGTTAAAATTCTAAAACGAGCAAATTCCTTAAGTATAGCCAAGGGATGGGCAAGTGAATCAATGCATGGAAATTTATCGCTCCCATAGGCTAACAGCCGACGCTGTTGCTCTTTATTAGACCCTGCCAGCTCGAAAGGAATAAAAGCAATACCGCTATCTTTAGTTGAATTTTTAAATAATGCCTGGACTTCACTTTCTTGACCACTCTTGATAAGAGATGCTAAATCGACAATGCTGCGCAATTCTGCTCGCAAGCACACTTTCAATTCAGTTACGACATGGTAATCCAAAGAATTTTTCTGAAAAAGAGTTATTAAATCAGCAAATAACGAGCCCGCTTCTACAGGCGGCAGCTGAAAACGGTCGCCAAGCATGATCAACCTGCTTCCTGGCTTGACCGCCGCCAGAAGTTTTCCCATCATATCCACATCAATCATAGAACTTTCATCGACAAGCAATACATCATAAGGAAGCACTAATGCTGGTCCTTGACTTTGATTTTTACCTATGCCTAACAAAGAATGCAAGGTTTTGGCGGATGTCGCAGGAAATCCTTCGACACCTTGCAGTGCTCGACAAATGCTTCCTTCCAAGTTTGCGGCGGCTTTGCCAGTAGGAGCCGCTAATCCGATGCGGCAGCCTTGGCGCTGTTCGGATGTTAGACCCTCCCATAAGACACGTAAAAGAACGCCTGCTGTATGTGTTTTTCCTGTGCCGGGACCCCCTGTGATTAGGGTTAATGTGTGCAAGCATCCATGTATCACGGCGGAACCCTGATCTTCTAGCAACTGCTTGTGTTCTAAAAGTATTGAAACCTTTGATTGGATTGTACTTTGATCTAGCGCTAGTGTGGGAAGTGTATATTGTGAAATTCGCAAAAGATGTTTAAGAAAATGACTTTCAAGTACCCAAAAGCGCTGTAAATAATAACGATGCCCATTTTTACAAATAGGAGAAGAGGGAATAGGGTGACTGTATAATGCCTCTTTATCTGCTACAAGGGAAACTTCATGCAATAAGATGGCAGGAAGAGTTTCGGCAGCCCTTCTAATCATTTGAGACAATTCATGAAGCGCATGCGAAACTTCTGGCAAGGGTTCTCCAGAATAATCAGCAGGTGGCAGCCAAATTGAATCGACAGTAGGGTATATATTTTCGGTATTAATGGTGACACACAAGTGTCCTTGACGTGCAGCCATAGATAGATGGCATAGGAATGCAGCCATACCTTCGGTAGTTTGCGGGCAAGGCTGAAGAAGACGTTGGGCTAAGGCTAGATCAACATATCCCAACCATTTTGCTTGTAGCATGATTTCCAGCAAAGGCCAAGGGGGCTTATTTTGCTTTATCTCTTTCCAAGGTGAAATGACTGTTGCGGCTTTATCTAAAAATAATTTCTGTGCAAGACCTAACATAGGAGAATACCTACTCCTCGCAAAAAGATGTAATAAATGCCACCAAATAATTCTTCAAAAGGACGCGCATCAAACAACTTTAAATACCTACGCAACCCTTCCACATAAATTTGCGCTTGCAAGCCATAATCCTGTTCTTCCATAACTGCAAGCAATTTTTCATGTTGATAATCTTTTTCTGAGGGTCCCAGCCAATTACTTTTCCAATCCAATAAATAATATTTACCTTCATGTTCAAAGAAGAGATCAATAACACCTTTAATATATCCTGGACTAACAGCGGTGTTTCCAAAATTCTGTGCAGATGGGCTTGCAAAGAGAAAATCAGATTCACGCAGCATCTTTTTTGGATTAACATCTGCTAAACAAAATAGGGGTTCAGACCCAATTAAAGGTGTTTTTAATACCTTAAAAACAATGTCGGCGAAAACATCGAGCCAAGACTCGAAAGGTGTCTTTTGGATAAGCGGTTGAATCCATGGAATCAATTTATTGGGTGAATTAAATCTTTTAACGACATCGAAGGGAAGATTTTCGAAAATAGTATGCAATAAGATACCCGTTTCGCTACCGGCTGGCAAAGTATGTGCACTTTTCATTATAGCATTAAAATCATGTGGAGCTAAGACGATTTCCTCATTTAATTCATTGCCAAGTCTCGATTTGCCATGCGCCAGAGAAGTGAACGACTGCATAAACAAAGGGGGTTCATCTAAGATCAACTCCGGCGGCGCTAGCAACGCAGGAATTGTTTGAGGTGCTGAATAGCGAAATTTTTCAGTGGTTTCTTCCACTGGAATAATGGATATGTCAGCTGCACTGCCTGCCACAAATTCATACAACAATTTCGCATCATAAGCATGAATACGCGCATAGAGTTCGTCATAATTAAGATAACTGCCCCCACGCTTACCATTATCTAAACGCGCCAGGAAAAGCTCTATGGGCGAAGCAGATCCTATTTCAACTTCTTCCCCACCACAACTTATCGCCACAGGGATATATAACCGATATTTTGCACGGGTCAAGGCCACATAAAGTTGCCGCATCTTTTCGGCATCGAGTTCTTCACAATATTTTTTATAGACGGGATCTTTTTTATTGGCAATTGCTTCTAAACAAAGGTGACTCTCGTAGTGCACCGGCATTAGTTTTTCCTTCTGAGGAGAGCGCTTGATTAATCCTAAAGAAAATACAATGTCAAATTCTAAACCTTTGCTGACGTGGGAAGTTAATACAACAACGCCATCTTGCTCGTGATCTACTGATTGCTTGACCCGTTCATCTTCATCGACTGCTAAGATATCCAACTCATCGAGGAAAGCAATTAAACCTTCTGCAGAAAGATGATTCTCAGCTTGTTCTTGTATCAATAATTCTGCAATGTCTTGCCATTCAAGATAAAATTCTACCCCTTCGAGACGTTCAAGGAGGCGCTGAAGAATGCATTTTCCATCCTCATGCCAGCAACTTTGCATTAACTGTGGATAAAATATGGAGAAACCTTCTGCAAGAAATACTTTGCGCAGCTGTTCGCATTGTCGCAAAATATCTTCGTGCCGCTTCGGATCCTCCAACGCTAATATCTCGTCATAGGTCATACCGATAAGATGCCCCCCTAAAGCCACTCGCAAGATACTTTCGCGGCGAAAATGCATAATCCCTTGCAGAAGCTCGCGCATGGCATAAACAGCCATTGATTCGGCCAGATTGTTGCCTCTTTGCGAGATGGCAGGAACACCTGCTTCTTGAAAAAAATCCAACAATCTTTCTGCCTGAAAACGATCGGCAACAAGTACTGCGCAGCGATTAAATTCGATACCCTCAGTATGCAGCTGGACAATTTCTTTGGCCATCATCGGAAAAAAATAGGAGTTCTCATATTCTTGTAGAGTAATTTTCCTTTTTTTATCTAAAGAAGGTTGAGCTAATAAAAATTGCAGAGAAGGTCCTTGATCAGAAAAACGCTTTTCTTCCTTCTTACCAGCTTTCACTAAGCGGTAAGGCAAAAGAAGCTTTTCGCGCGGTAAAGGAAATAGATCTTGCACCGCGTTGAAAAGAACGTTTAAAGCCTCAACCAGAGGGGGCTGTGATCTAAAATTAGTATTTAGCGTCGCTCCGGCACCTTCTTCCAATGCTTTAGCCGCTGCTAAGTAAGTATAGATATCCGCTTGACGAAAAGCATAAATCGATTGCTTTGGATCTCCTACCAAGTACATATAACCTTTCCAATCAGAAATAGCAAAAAGACGTCGAAAAATCTCCCATTGCAAAGGATCTGTATCTTGAAATTCGTCCACAATGACAGCATCAAAACTAGCGCGAACATGCTCGCCGAAGAGCGGAGCTTGCATAGCTTGTTGCATCTGCTGCAAAAGATCATTGAATCCTAATAGTTCTTCCTGAATTTGATAATGACGGAGCAATTTTTGACAGTCGCCAGCCATGCGCGCAAAAATGGTGTGCGGATCGCGTGCTTGATGAATGATGGGTGCTAATATTTCCTCAAGCGTTATCAAGAAATCTGGATAATGCAATTTTCCGCGAGAGGGGGGTGTGCCTTTTGCAGCCAGCTGCTCAGGCGCTAAAATCTCAAGCAAGATCAATCCCTCGCGCATCAACATATCAAAGTCATCAGTCGTCCAAGCATTTTTATCAAATAGCTTTGCAAAGCGGGTAACAGAATCTAATAGATTAGGGTGTATTTGCTTGCTGCGATTGCAAATGCCTTTGTAGGCGGGCACATGTAGCATGAAATCGAACAATATCTTCTCTGAAGAATAGTTGCATTCTGCTAATGACCTCATGGCATTAAAAAATTGTTGAGCATAATCATTGTATGAAGGATAAATCGCTATATCTAATCCACGTGAAATCACTTGTAGAAGATCCAACTGCAGTTTATCAGGCTGTCCTCCAAAAAGGGTTAGCACCCGATCGATTTGTTGTGAACTATACACTTCTTTCACAAGCTCTGTACGCATAAAATCTCGCACGACGCGCAAGAGCCTGGTTTTAGAAAGTGTCTGCTCTTCGCTACAAGATGATTTCAAACTTATCCCACCTTCTATGGCGAAAGCCTGCAACATGCGCCAACAAAATCCATGAATTGTAAAAATCTTGGCTTGATCAAAAGCAAACAGGGCCGTCTCAATTCGCCTTTGCGCATTAATTAAAGCCGCAGAGCCATTCTCTTGATACATGCATAAGTAATCTGGAACCGTTTCCTGAATAACTTCTCCACTTTGAAATCGTTTGATCAGGGATAAGGATCGGTCCAAATTATCGCGAATTCTAACTTTTAGATCACGCGTAGCGGCTTTTGTAAAAGTAACCACCAAAATGCGATTTAAATCAATAGGTTCAGCGCTTCCTGCTGTTTCAAGCAATAAGCGCACCACAAGATTCTCTATGGCAAATGTCTTACCTGTACCCGCTGAAGCCTCGAGCATCAAATGACGATGCACGCATTGCTCTCGATCCAAAACATTAAACGATGTCATTTTCTGCTCCGCGTGCTGCCTTATGCAACTTAGGATACCAGTGAGTGCTTAGATCTACAAATAGGTCCTGCGCTTTACCTTGCCAATGTTTTATGGTAGCTTTGGTATCCACATTTGCTGCATTCCTTCCCATCCATTTAAGGTAGTCATCATAAATTGGTTGGAAAGGATCCTCGCTATTTTTACTAATCATGGCCTGCAGTTCATCGGAATTACCCCCAAGGATGGGTGAGATCCACTCAGTCATTAATGGTGAAGGGGAACGTTTAGCCTCTAAGAAATAATCGAGATTACGTCCCAATAAATCATTGGGACATTCATAA
>JACDGH010000081.1 GCA_013815395.1 Parachlamydiaceae bacterium | reverse complement strand
TAAAAATGGGGACTGATAAATGTTCTGCCTCATGACGAATTGCTTTGATGCGTGCGCATTGATCTTCAATAGAATAGAGTTCTTTTCCATCAATGACTTGATCTTCAAAGTTTATACCCACTGCACCAGCTTCAATTACTTTTCTAATGGATTTCTTTACTTCCTCTGGACTTTGTCCATAACCTCCTTCTAAATCGAACGTCACAGGAAGATCAACTTTGGCAACAATTCGCTTAAGATTTGCAATTGCCAGATCAAATGGTAGCTTTTCACCATCTTCGTAACCATGTGCAGTGGCTACTGACCAGCTTCCTGTAGCAATTATTTTTGCCCCTGTCTCTTGTATGACCTGTGCACTCCCTGCATCCCAAACATTGAAAAGAATCAAAGGATCTCCTTTGACATGAAGATTTTTTAGTAGATGCGCTCGTTCTATTTGAATTCCCATGTTATATTCCTTGTTTTTCGTGATTAATTAACCATTTTTTGCGCATTAACCCGCCGCCATAGCCACCAAGCTCTCCGTTCGTATTGATGACACGATGGCATGGAATAATAATTGCAAATTGGTTTGCTCCATTTGCTTGAGCTACAGCACGAAAAGCCGAGGGTTTTCCGATTGCAGAAGCTAGGTCTAAGTAAGAACATGTTTGACCGTAAGGGATTTTTATTAACTCCTCCCATACATGTCTCTGAAAAGGTGATCCAAGAAAAAATAGTGGTGTTTTGAACTCCCTTAACATGCCATGAAAATATTGGATCAGTTCACTTTCAATCGAGCTAATCGGCTGAGTATGACCGGGAATGATGGTTGATTTAATTTTTTGTCTAAGGCGCTCAACTTCACGTTCTAGGCCACGGCGATCTACAAATTCTAAAAGATAAAGAGCTTGTTCGTCCGCAATTGCGATCATCGGACCCAAGGGTGTATCTAACCACGACGCCTTGAGGATGTTACTATGTCCTAGTTTGGTGGGTGCAGCTCCCATAATTCGGGAAAATGCATCTCTAAAGCCGCTACTAGATTCGTATCCAGTTGAAAGTTGTGCATCGATTACAGCTTCACCTGCCCTAATTTGTTTCATAGCCAGACCCATACGTCTTGCACGTGCATACTCCACAAAAGTCATGTCAAATCGTTTTTTAAATTGACGACGAGCTGTTGAGGCATCTACAGATAATTCTTGAAAATCTCGATTTTTCCAACGTTTCTCGGGATTTTGTTCAATTGCTTTTACAAGAAGTTGCACAAGTTTAGAAACATGGTTAGGGTGGGAAAGTGGTCTACAACGCTTACAAGGCCTGAATGAGGCTAATAGAGCTTGTTGAGCAGTCTCAAAAAATTCGCAGTTTTCAAATTTTGGCTTTCGAGCTGGACACGTCGGGCGGCAAAATACACCAGTTGTTTTAACTCCAACAAAGAAAATTCCCTCATACTCTGCTTTCTTTTCAATCAAAGCCCTATAATATTCTTTTTTGTTTTCGGCGGTTATCACTCGTTGTTGCCTCATTAGGTTAAGCATTCTATTTTTTGTGTAGGTTTGGCTCTATTCTAACAAATAGAAAAAAAGGCATCGCCGAAATTCAGGCATCAATTTTTTCAAATGCCTAGAAAGCTATGCAAACACCTGTATAAACAAGCTTTACCTGAAGAAAATAAATTTACTTTTCAGCGCCCTCTTTAATCTGTTACACCTTTAGGCACTAATTTTTGAAAAGTCTGGGTCAAAAGACTCAGTTCTTTTGTGCTCAGAAGATTGAAAAAATGCGAATCAGCTTTTTCTACTGCTGGCAGAGCTTGGTTTAAGATATTTGATCCCGCTGGGGTTAAAGAAACGTTTTTTGCCCGACCATCAGAAGATTGGACTCTTTGAATTAACTCTTTTTGTTCAAGTCCCTTTATGATTTGGGAGTTGGTATTGGGGTCTAATCCTGCCATTTTTCCAATTGCCACTTGAGTAACAAGATCTCCATTCTTAGTTAACCAACCTAGAGTTGCAAGTACCACAAATTGGGGATGAGTTAATCCCAAAGATTTAAGTACAGATTCAATGGAGCTACGCCATGAGGTACTGATATGCCATAAAAGAAAGCCAGGGCTTTGTTTGGGAGTCTCATGGACACTGATCTTTTCAAAATTAAGTCTTTCAGTCATTTAAAGTACCCCCATTCTTTTTGCGATCAGCTCAAAGTCCTTGTTAGGAATCTCAAAAGAACCTCTTCTAAAAGGAAATCCCCATTTTTTCTTATCCTTTATGAAACTTAAGTCTTCTAACAAGGGCTCAATAAGAACTTCCTTTGATTTTAGGAAAGACACATTCCTTCGCCAGGGGATAAAATCTTCACTCATTTCAAAGGTATAGAGGTCTCCGCTATCGATTGTCCCAATTGCAGTAAAGCGGCGACAAGCATCTTTTCCACCAAAGCTGAAAGTAGGAGAGTAGTAGATGATCCAGTCTCCTTCAGACATATATTTCAAAGTTCCTATTTTTCCATGACAGACCTGAGCAAAGCCACCTTGAACGCCTCTTTGAACATGCTCATGAGAAGCAACTCCTATCCAATATCTTGTCATCGGTTTTCCTCAAGCAATTTGTAGACTCTGATTCTATGTCCATCTGGATCTAAAACAACAAAGGTGCGTCCAAAATCCATGTCTGTTGGTTTCTGAGCAACAGTTGCGCTCTTTTTGCCCCACTCCTCATACAAAGCATCTACGTCTTCAGAGGGAAAACATATTTCTAATGCACCAGATGGCGCTTCTACACGAGGTTCAGCTGTATATTTGGACCAAAGCCCAAGCATCACACCGTTTTTGAGAGCAAACATGACAAATGTAGGCGATTCTTCTATGGGTTTTATTCCAAAAAAATCTTGATAAAAGAGGCTACTTTTCTGTGGATTTGCTACGAAGAGGAGGACAAAGCCAAGGCTGGGTGTAAACATAGATTTTCTCCTGATTGGTTATTCAGGACAGAATATACGTATACGTACTAAATAGATCAATGAAAAAATGTGGAGTGGGGTTAGGAACAGCTGCCTAAGCTTGATCAAACAGATTTAAAGAGATCTCCCAATGTAACTTCCTGGGAAATTAACTCATCATAATACTTTGATGATTTCAATCCAGCACTCGTAATCATCACAAGAAATATTTGTTTCTTTGTTCTTGTCTGTTGTTGATACACCTCTACTTTTTTTGCAAGGGCTTGTGCATAAACTTTATCGATGGTAAATGGTTGCATTGAATATTTGATTTCGCAAACAGTAATCGCTTGATCTGGCCGATCAAACAACAAATCTATCTGCGCTCCCCCCCCCTCCTTTTCACTTTCAGGATTCTGGCGAGGAACATATCTCCACGATCCAGACTCAGATCCTGGATCGATATTTAATGCTTTTTTGATTTGGGCAATATGCTTACTACAAACTGCTTCAAATGCATATCCCGACCAACTTTTCCAACTCGATGACTGTGATTTTGAAAGCCAATACCCGGGGCTTTGGTCTCGATTTCGTATTGTCGTAATTCGTGGCTCCAGCCAGTGGAGATAAAATAATGTGTACTCATCAATAACCTTATAATACAGTCCCTTATCAGAGTGTCCATGCGGGAGAAAACTAACAATAAAGCCCGCTTCTTCCAGTTCTTTTAGGCGACGTGTAGTGCCTCCACCACTCGATACCTTAATCTCTCGAATCAATTGCGCTTGACCTATCCCGTAGCGGTGGTTAGCGATAATACGGATGATATCTATATGTGCTGAAGAGTCTTTAAATAAAGAGGAAAACAGGCGGTCAAATTCATTTACCAAAGTACCATCCCTCCTAAAAAATAATTCTTCGATAGATTGTTGAGCAGATAATCCTTTTTCAACCAAAGATAAATAATGTGGTATTCCACCCAATACCATATAAAGATCTAAAACTTGGTGCTCATTTAATTTATTGCCAAAGTCTGCAAGATACGCCTTAGTATCGTGTAAATTCAATGGTTCTAATATCATTGTTCTTGTTACGCGATTGTGAAGGCCTCCTTTATTGTTAACAATTTTTTCGATTATCCAAGATGCTGAAGACCCACATATGATTAATTTTAACCTCGGATCGTGAGTCCAATGCCTATTCCAAAAATATTCCAGTGCGTTCAGTAATCCCGAACGTTTTGTCGCCATCCATGGAAACTCATCAAAAAATAGAACAATTTTCTGCCGTTTTGATACTTTCAACATCGCTGTCGTCAGGGCCTCAAAAGCCTCTGACCAGGATTTGTAGGGAACAATAGATATTCCTTCATAAAAGATGGCACTAATTTGTTTTGTAAATTGTACTAGCTGTTCCTTCAATGTCCCTTCTTGGATCCCAGTAACATAAAAAAACAGGCATGGTTTCTTATCAAAAAAATTTCTAACAAGGAATGTTTTTCCCACCCGACGTCGGCCGTATAGCGTCAAAAACTCGGACTTTTCGGTTGCAAAGAGTCGCTCCAAAATACGCTGTTCTCTCGCACGTCCACTGATTTTATTTGCTTGTTTTTTTGATGATTTCATAGGCAAGGAACCCTATAGACATATTTAAAACAGTTTATTGTGCAGAAGCGCCACTTATAGGCATTTTATAATTGGCGCGTTAACACAATTATTGCATAAAGACTCAATAGGACGCAATAGAAAAAAATTAATTCTTCTAATACTAAAGCTTTCTTAGCTTATCTTAAAAAGATTTTATGTGCTAACGCGCCAATTATTTACGCATTATATTTGGCGCGTTAGTGCCGTAAAATTACAGCCTTCCTGAGCAAAATTAAACCCACTAGCTGATACTTTGAATGAGGTAGATCTTCTAAATTAGTATTATAGGCGGGGATTATAGCGGTGTGAGCAGCAGAATTTTATGATAACAAAGAGACCCAACAGCGTTGGAATAATTTCCTTTCTGCTATGGGTAAACCTCAAATTAAGTTTGAAGATGTCATCTTGGAGTTGTCTAGATCCATTGGTGGTTTTTTGGGAAAGTTTAAAATACTATATTTTATTGCGAGACGTATTTAAATGAATATTTGCGATCTAATAAAAAATCGAAAGTCTTGTAGGGCTTATACAGATCAGCCTATTTCTCTTGAAATAGTACGTTCTTTATTGGAGACAGCAAAATGGGCTCCTTCAGGAGTCAATCAACGGCCTTCCAAAGTTGCGGTTTTAGGACGGAATTCAAGAGAAAAATTAGCGAGTCCTGTCTTTGACAAGCTTTTCTCGAAGTCTTGTAATAAATCGAAAAGACTCTCTTTCTACCGAAGGTACATCAATGCATTTCAATCTTCCTGCTTGTAATTGAGTCGCAATTTTTAAAGAGTCTCGTTTATCAGTTTTAACTCGATCTCTAGCAGAAATTTCAATGGAAGCCGCATTCACTACAATATTATGAATGCCTGCAGCTATCAACAATCGATGAAGATAAAAACCGCTAAAACCAGCTTCGTATGCACTGAAGATAGAGGCATTGAAAAAAAACTTATTACAATAAGCAATAAGTATCTTCGGGCAGGCAGAAATTTTATCTCGCTTTACAATTTCACCTTTGTAAAGAGCTGTAATAGAATATGTTTTTTTTGTACATCAATTCCTATAAATTTTTTGTACATCAATTCCTATAAAAATGGATTGATCTGTATAATCTTTCATGGGAGCTCTCCTGGTTGTTGGGTTATGACAAACAGCAACTTAAAGGATGAGCTCTCTTTCTTCAATCACCTCTCTAACTCCATAGTAACTCCAGGGCTTCGCAGGTGCTTTAAGCTTTTTCGAAGATACTCCACGTTTGTGCAAATAATTTTCATATTTTTTGGAAAGATCTTCAAAATTTAAAGTTATGATGTTATGCACATCATAACTTTAAATTCAGAGATTTTCTCTTTGTTTACTGGTCTGATTTATGCGGAATAAAAGCTACACATGAAATTTCAACCATAGCATCCAGAGGCAGTTTGCTTATCTGAACTGTCGCTCTAGCAGGCTTGATTGGATATGAAAATTTTTCTGCATAAATGTTATTCATAGCTGAAAAATCTTTTAAATCTCTTAAGTAAACCTCTGTTTTTACAACGTTTTCAAGCGTCAATCCTTGGGTCATTAGAATAGCTTCGATGTTTTTTAAAAAAAGCTATGATCAAAAAATATTTTTTAAAATGATATCCTTCTTCTAAATCTCTGGAATTCAAAAGACGATGCACGCGTTTTTTTACATTCATCTCATTCACTATATGACAGATTGGGGCAAGGGAAATTTTGTCATTCTGTTTGCATTTCATTGTCTGTAAAATGCCTCTAGCCAAATCATATCCTTCACCCTGAAAAGAGTAACTTAACTATCACTTGCGCATTCTTGTTCCCATTCACATCATTTCATCCACCAAAGAGTCGGTAGCCACCAGAAAAAGTGAGCAATAAGACTGCCTATTATCTTAGTGTGAGGATCTTTCCAGCGCAGATGTTGCCATTCATGGGTAATGATTGCTTCAAATTCCTGTTGAGATAATGCATTAACCAGGGCTTCAGGGAAAACAATCCTATTGCCAAAGGTTGCAAAGTTATGAAGAGGATGACTAGACCAACATCCACAACGATCATTCCATTGTTTCTTAATAGGACTAATTTATATAATATTTTATTTAAAAATTAAAATAGAATTGACTATATTATAAAATTTGAGTGAGCCTTTCGCTGCCGTTAGGCGAAAGGCTCATCTCATGAATCTCATAGAGATCTCATAATATCTCATGCACGGTTTTTCTCTCTGAAAGTACTGCATTGGATAACGGTATTTACTACACTGCATAACGGTAAAAAAGGGCTTTTTCTGCATTTCATAACGGTAATACTGCAAAGGATAACGGTGAATATTTTTTTGAACTCTTTATGAAAACTCCTTGCTTAGATGAAAAATGTATTTCCATTGCCCCGAGGCTCCAATCACACGCTGACAGTCCTCAATTAATCCCAAATTTTTGATAAATTGAATTGCATCTTCAACTCTTTGTTGGGTAAGTTTAAACAAACGAAACAAAAGTCCCATAGGAATTTTCGAAATTCCTTCCGAAACTCACTTCTAAAGCCATTTTATGACCTTTACTGACTTCCCAAATTTATAGCTTAAAACCGGCGTAAAAATTGAGAGATCAATTTTGGTAAAAAATGCCACCTCAGATAATTGTAGACATGAATTTCTGAAAATCCCATGAAACTTTTCTTTCGTTTGTTAAAGATTACCCATTCATAGTCAAAAGAGGACTTAGGACAAGCTTTATCCATACCGATCCTTTTGCGTAAGGTGAGTTACCAATTTTTGCCACCACCAGGACCAGGCCTATAAGATGTATCTATTAGAGGAGCTTGTCTTTGGATTAGTGTCACTGTATAATCAGAAGATTCGGGATTTAAAATCACCCATTCACATGTCTCACCTTGCATTTGAGATAAGTCAATCTCCCATTGGACGTTAATGGCATCAATCTCGTATATCGAGCTAAATGGAACTGTTTTAATAACTTGTCCAACAAAAACACCTTTTGTTGTCGGATTATAATCCTTTGAATAAAGAATACGGTACTTGAAGCCATTATTACATTCAAACCATCCTCCGGGTGCATTCAATCCAAAGTCCACAAATAAATAGCCTGTATTACCTTCAAAAATATCACTAACAACAATCGAATTATCAGCTTCTTCTGAAAGTTCTGTACCGATCGGAGTGATCCATGCTGCTTGGGCTTGCATTCCTACTAGCATTAAACTTGCTAAAGACAATGACAACATCAATTTTTTAAAAGACATCAATTTTCCTGGTTTATATTTTATTTTGTAAGATTTCAAAAACTGTTTATGAAATTGATTTAGGTTGCTTATAACGAATGTTTTGTGTTTTCCTAATCATTATAACAAACGATCATTAAGATTTTATAAAGTTTTACCCCGCCTTGCTAGAATATTCTTCAGTCATGTATACAATCCTTTTTTTTGTAAGGATTAACATGATCGTTTTTTAAAAAAAATTAAGTTTCCAAATGGGTCTTTTAAGGCACTACTCCAGGCCGATGGTTCAGCATTCCTAGCTACCAAATCGTCAATATTGACTTTCGATGTCGATGGGTGAGTTTAAACAAAAGGTAGAAAAGTTCCACAGGATTTTGATCCCAGCCTCGCATGAATTTCGTCGTAAACTGTCCTGAAGCTTGCCGGTATAGGCTGTTTTTGCTCATCGCGTCAAAATCGTCGCATTTTTCAGTATCGTTTGGTTTGAGCTTATTAAGCAGTTCTTCTATACGCCGTTTCTCTCTGGATTTTCTGGAGGAGATTTCCAGAGCTATCCATTCATCGATCAGAAATTTTCGATCCATGCAAAGCTCTCCATTGCAAGCGAGATTGAAGCTCTTGTGCGGAACTTCTGCCTGATAACGAACGTTGCCTTTCTTAAGTTTTGTTTCTCGAATATAACCCATTTTAACTCCCTGCAAGCGAGTAGAAGACCAATAGTCCTCTGACCAATCGTTCTTAACGCTTGATATACAGTTACTTAAAAGGATTGTAAATACTGATTACCGTAAATTCAAAGGAACTGACACTCCAAAGCAATCTTCAAGAATACTTTTGAAGATCTGTTTTGGGTGATTAAGAGAAATTACCAACTCTGTTGGAATTCAGTTTTCACCGGCAAGAAAAAAAAGAAGGAAAGGACAAAAAGCCCTTTCCTTCGAGAGTGGCCAGAACTGGAATCGAACCAGCGACACAAGGATTTTCAGTCCTCTGCTCTACCGACTGAGCTATCTGGCCATGAAGAAAAAGAAAAGATAACGAAAAGTCGTATTATTTCGCAATGACTATTTGTACATCTTCTCTTTTTTTCTTATTTTCATCTTACGCCAGCAGGTAGAGCAGCAGTCTGGCCATTCGGAGTTGGGTCCAACTCCCCATGCCGTTGCTTAACTTTCAAATTCACCATATCTTTGGCTACATTAACAGCCTCTGTCATCTGCAAGTCTTCTACAGAGGCACGTCTTGATGGTAAAGAACGAGCAGAGGAGCCCATTAGAAAATCTTGATAGTTTTTATTGTTGGCAATGCGAAATTGACTATTCTTCTTTAATTCAGGAATCATTGACTGCCATAAATGCTTCTGATGCTGCATTGTGGGGGTATAATAACGGAGATACCACGATTTTAAGGTTGCCGGCACGTCCGTTAGCGAATCTTCAAAACTTGCAGCGATCATATCCGGCTTGAGGGCGTATTCTAAATATTCTTCCCCAATGCTGTCATGCACAAATTGACTAGGTACGACCACATCAGCTTTAACACCCTGAATCTGAGGTGTTTTGCCTGAAACGGTATAATATTTGCCCACAGTCACTTTAAAATATGCAGCGCCTTGATTGTCGGTTACCGTTTGACTTTGAATGGTCCCTTTCCCATACGTGCGCACATCCCCAACAATAATAGCGACTCCGTAATCTTGCAATGTTTGCGCTACAATTTCAGCAGCTGAGGCAGTGACTTTAGAAGTTAAAATAATCAAAGGTCCATCATAGGATATTTTACCATCCATATCGCGATAATAATGCTCTTCACCATTAAAATATTTAGAAACAACA
>JACDGH010000080.1 GCA_013815395.1 Parachlamydiaceae bacterium | reverse complement strand
TTGCTTATGATGTCAAAGAAGAAAGTGAATTCGCTGCAATTGAAGATGAATCTGTAGTTAATGAAGAAAAACTTTTACCAGAAGAACTAGCTTGTGATAAATGTGGTAAAGACTGCAATGGCAGACACTTCGTTGTAACTCTTGATGAGCAACAAAACGAAACCGAGATAATAATTATAAAAACTGCGACAGAAGAAGAAAAAACAGTTTAGCCTGTTCAAGGCGCAGTCCCAATGACTGCGCCAACCACAAATTATGTTAATAAAAACATTTCATTATTCCACAGGATACTCTGTTAAAGATCTATCTAGCACGCTTTCTGAAGTTCCTATTGAATCTATTGCTTTCGCTGCCGCAAGCTGTGTAGCACTATTTTTTAAATTTTCAATAGCTTCAGCGCTCGGAGGGATTAGTTTAGGATTGATCGGCGCAAAGCTTGCTACTAAAGCAGTAAATCTTTGTAATCCTCATCTTTTAATCGAATTAACCAAAAAAAGTTGTATACTAGTTAAACGATATCCGAGATTGCAGTTTATTTCATTTATATTTACTCTTGTAATTAGTCACCTATCTAAAAATTTAGGTTTTGGAACAGGCATCATAGTCGGCGGATTTGCCGCCATCATTTTGGATGTCCAAAGATTTCAATATATTCGACGGGTTAAATGACTTTATGACATCAATTTTGGCTTTAGCGTTAACTTTTTTTATTGTCGCCAATCCTCTTGGAACTTCTCCGACCATCCTTGCATTGCTAAAAGATTTCAATTTTGATCGCAAGAAAAAAATTATTCTCCGAGAAAGTTTGTTTGCACTTCTTTTAGCGTTATTCTTCCAGTATTTTGGAGAATTTTTTTTAAGTTTATTAAAAATCGACGATTATGCTTTGATGATTACCGGTGGAATTTTATTGTTTATGGTAGCTCTCCAAATGTTATTTCATCAGCCTGAAATCACTGAGGAAAAACTTCCAAAAGAAGAGCCATTTATTGTCCCTATAGCCACACCTTTAATTTCCGGCCCGGGATTAATGACCATTATCATGATTAATTCTCGTACTACAAACAATAATTTAATTGTTACTTCAGCTATTTTAGTGACTTGGTGCGCTGTCATGAGCATCTTGATGCTGGCGCCTTATTTGCAAAAAATTCTGGGAATGCGAGGCTTAGCAGTCTTAGAACAAATCATGGGGATGCTTTTAGGCTTAATGGCAATGCAGATGATGATTAATGGTGGCAAACTTTTCGCAGCAACTCTTTCATAGGCATTATGTATGTCGTTTTTAAATCTTGTCGTTATACTTTTTTTGATTATGGATCCTGTGGGTAATATCAGCTCGTTTATTGATCAATTAAACAAAATAACCCCTACTAAGCGCAAGCTTGTGATTGTACGGGAGATGCTGATTGCATTAGTCGCTATGGTTATTTTCCATTACATTGGCGAATATATCTTTAAAATTCTCACTGTCTCAGAAACTACCGTCCGAATCACTATAGGTGTCATCCTCTTTTTGACTGCCATTAAGATCATGTTTCCGCGTATTGATAGTGTGCGCGCCAACTTGCCAAAAGAAGAGCCTTTTATAAATCCGCTAGCCATTCCTCTGATTGCTGGGCCCTCTTTGCTTGCAACCGTTATGTTGTTTTCTCATCTAGAGCCAAGTCAGCCGTATATGTTGTTAGCCATTTTCGTTGCTTGGTGCGGTGCTTTAATCATTTTACTATTTGGAAGCTTTCTGCAAAGAATTTTAGGCAACAATGGTTTGATGGCTTGTGAGCGGCTAATGGCGATGGTACTGGCCTTACTGGCCATTCAGCGCTTCCTGGAAGGTATCAAGCAATTCGTTAAGTCGTGTATATGATTTATGCGAAATATTCGATTAAAAATAGCCTATGATGGTGCCAATTATTTGGGCTGGCAAAAAACGGATGCTGGACCTAGTATTGAGTCCACCTTTGAAAATATTTTTTTCAAAATTTTGCAAGAATATGTGTACATTCAAGCTGCCAGTCGCACCGATGCGGGTGTCCACGCCAGGGGTCAGGTCATCAATATCAGACTTCCTAAAGCAAGGCCCTCACTAATTCAATTGCGAATGAGTTTAGCTTGCTTATTGCCAAATGACTTGGCTGTACTTGAACTTTCGGAAGCAGCAGAAAATTTCCATCCAACCCTTGACTGCATTAGCAAAGAATACCATTATTCAGTCTGTCATGGAATTTCCCAAATGCCGCAGCTGCGCTTCTATTCATGGCACTACGCCTACCCTTTGGATATTTGTAAGATGAAAGAAGCTGCTAAACACCTTGTGGGTGAACATGATTTTTCAACTTTTTGTAATTTTAAAAGTAGTGCCCAATATGATAATTTCATAAGAAATGTAAAATCAATCGATATTATTGATGTAGGCGAGCAACAAATTCGCTTTAAAGTGATTGGCAATAATTTTCTTTATAAGATGGTGCGCAATTTAGTTGGCACGCTTGTATATGTGGGATGTGGAAAAATCCCTTTAGAATCGATTCCTGACATTCTTGCTAAAAAAGATCGGACGCGTGCAGGAGTTACAGCTCCTGCTCATGGCTTGTGCCTATATCAAGTCAATTACAAATAAAAAAAACAGCTACTAAATTAATTCAAAATAACGAGCCATGTACCAAGCTAACAACAAAACACCTACCGAAGCTAACACCCATATAGCGTTAGGAAACCATTTGACACCCGCTCCTGGGTTCCCACGTACTTCAAGGGTGCCAATACCATAGGAAAACTCTTGGGCTTCAGCGCGCATGAAAGCTGCAGGATGGTCTTTAATAACTTTTTCACCATCCATTCCCAAAAAAATAGCATATTGTTTTACAAAGCCTTGAGCATAGACAGGAGAAATGAGTTTACTAACATCACCATCTTCAATTGATTGTAGATAGCTCATACGTATAGAAGTTGCATTTTCAGCTTCTTTAAGAGAAACATTCATCTCTTTGCGACGCTGTTTGAAACTTTCTCCTATGCTTTTCATTTCTGTTTGGTTTATCATAAAATAGGCTGCTTTTTGTGTAAGATTAATACCATAACCCACTGCAAGCTGAGCCTTCCCCCTTTACTATAATTTTATACACTAAAGACCATTATAAATGGAAAGAAAAACATTAATTAATAAATAGCATTGGTTTCATGAAAGATCAAAATTCAACCTCACCATCAGGCACATTTGTTGCCACCATAGACCCTGCTTTAGCTCCAAAAATAATGCAAGATCTTATCGAGCAAGGCTTTGAACTTACAAAGCCTGCTTGCACAGCATTTTCAGCAAAAAAGAAAGGGATCAATTGCACTTTATATTTGTCTGGCAAGCTGACTGTGCAAGGTAGCGAGATGAAAGATTTTATTGAATTTTACCTTGAGCCTCAAGTCCTTAAGACTTTTACGCTCTCTTATAGTCATATTGATGAATCTTTAGATAAAACGGGACGAATCGGCATTGATGAATCAGGTAAAGGCGATTTCTTTGGTCCTTTGTGTGTGGCAGGAGTTTTTGCAGAAGGCGAAGAAATATCCAAGTTAAAAAGTTTTGGGGTTCGCGATTCAAAAACATTAACCGAAATATCAATTCTTAAAATTGGCGATAATATTCGTAGGCATTTTGCACACCAAATAGTAAAAATAAATCCAGCAAAATACAACGAACTCATTATTCAATTCAAGAATTTAAATCACCTCTTGGCTTGGGGGCATGCCACTGCAATAGAACAGTTGGTTGAAAAGACTACTTGCCGAAAAGTTATTATCGACCAATTTGCTAGCGAGCATGTTGTCATAACTGCACTTAAACGCAAAAACTTACTGGTGGATTTAACACAGCGCCATCGTGGTGAAGAGGACTTGGTTGTCGCAGCCGCTTCCATTTTAGCCCGACAAGCATTTGTAGAAAGTTTAAAAAAGATGGAAAAAGAATTTGGTCTGGAATTTCCAAAAGGGGCTTCGTCAAGAACAATTTCCGCGGGAAGAGCGTTTATACGCAAGCACGGTCGCGAAAATTTAGGGTTAGTTGGAAAACTACATTTTAAAACTCTTGACTCAATTTTAAAAGAAGGGTAACTATTATCTCGATTTTACACCAAAGGAAAGTATTGTTATGAGCAGTCGCATCACACTTTATATGACTTTAGCCGTTTTGGCCGGATTTGGCATCATCATGTTAATGAATGTGGTCACCATGCTGGGGATTGCCCCTGCAAAGTACATTTCACCAAGTGAAGTGCGGGGGATGGCTGTTCAGCACAATAAACTACTTTACACCCTTAATTTTGAACAGCAGAATGCCCTCGTAGAGATCTTTAACCGCTCAATTCCTGTTTCCAGGGAGGATGTTGAAGCTCGTAAAAAAGATGCTCCAAAAATTGCTGATATTTCTAA
The DNA here is from genome assembly GCA_013815395.1 of Parachlamydiaceae bacterium. Classification (GTDB taxonomy): domain Bacteria; phylum Chlamydiota; class Chlamydiia; order Chlamydiales; family Parachlamydiaceae; genus JACDGH01. The sequence goes on along the minus strand of JACDGH010000080.1, from coordinate 5,234 downwards.
AATCATTATCTATCGCTTCAATGCCCCTGACATTGAAATTGTGCCTATTGCTCATGTTGCCAAAAATTATTCTGTTGATGGGTTTACCTCTCAACGTTATAATTTGGTCTTTTCCGCTCCCGAATGGAATTCTAAAGGCGTACTAGAAGAGGCCACCCAAGATCAAATGGAAGCTCTTCTTGCAAATACATACGACCGGTAGTCATACTCAGGAGCCTAATGTTTAAAATCATACTTAAAAAAAGTCGAAAAACTTTATGCTCAAACATTTACGTCTCACTAATATTGTACTAATTGAAATGACGGAGATTAGTTTCTCCCCTGGTTTCAACGTATTGTCCGGAGAAAGCGGATCCGGCAAATCTGCCATTTTGAATGCTTTAAATCTGATAGCTGGAGAGCGGAGCGACGTCTCTATTGTGCGCCGGGGCGCTGAAAAAGGGATCGTCGAGGCTGTTTTCGATATTGATATCCTCATGGCTATCCCTAAATTTCTTGAAGAGGCGGGTATTGATCATGAAATTGGTAATGAATTGTTAGTGAGACGGGAAATTTTTATTTCTGGTAAGAGCCGGGCCTTTATCAACAACCAAGCAGTCCAAGTAGGATTTTTAAAAAAGCTTTCCGAGTTTTTGTTTGAAGTTGTGGGGCAGCATGCCAATCAAAAGCTTCTTTCTTTAGATTATCATCAGCAAACCTTAGATCTATTCGGCAATTTGCAAGATGATGCAGCAACATTTTATAACTGCTGGAACGAAGAATCAGCAGTACGTCGCGAGCTTGAGCGTTTGACATCTTCAGAGGCACAGCGACTGCGCGATAGCGAAGTTTGCCGCATGGAAATTGAAGAATTAGAAGAAGCCAACTTAAAAGATGGTGAAGAGGAAACACTTTTCGCTGAATATAGCTTATTGTCAAACGCCGACGACCTTGTTCAAAAAGTGAGTGAGATCAATCGCATTTTAAATGGGGATAAAATAGCTGTACTATCTCACCTATCCAGACAAAAATTGCTTTTCGATCAACTTGTAGAAATGGATCCTGCCTTAAAAGAGACTGCTACAAGCTACCAAAACGCCTTATTAGAACTTCAGGAAGTAGCCCATACCCTTCGCATTTATGAAAATCGGATCGAGAGCAACCCTGCAAAAATCCTACAGCTTAACGAGCGCCTCAGCCTCATTAATCGGCTTAAACGCAAGTTCGGAACCTCAATTAACGAAATCCACGCTTATTTAAAGGCCACAAAAGAGAAACTTTTTAGTTTAGAAAATGCGGATGCCAATATCGAATTGTTGCAAAGCAAACTTAAAATGCTTGAAGAGCAATGCAACGCCCACAGCGAATCCTTAACGAACAAACGCATAAAAATTGCTAAAGAACTCGAAATCTCTGTAGTTCAACATCTTAGAGTCCTTAACATGCCTAAAGTTGAATTCATTATCAAAATTTCACCGCAAAAACGTTGTCGCATTGGTGATGATAAAATTGAGTTTTTCCTTATTCCTAATGTGGGTGAACATTGCGTTTCACTAAGAGAATGTGCTAGTGGTGGAGAACTTTCGCGCATCATGCTAGCCTTGCAAGCTCTTTTAGCTGGCAAAGAGCAAATTCCAACGCTTGTTTTTGATGAAGTTGACGCAAATATTGGCGGTGAAACAGCGGGAGTGGTGGGAGAAAAGTTGCTTGAAATTGGCGCTAAGCATCAGGTTTTATGTATTACTCATTTTCCCCAAGTGGCAAAGCTGGCAAAGCATCATCTGCAAATTTTCAAACAGGAAATTGATGGGCGTACTGTAACTCATGTAAAAAGTCTGGACAAGGAAACCCGAAAGAAGGAACTTGCGCGCATGCTGGGGAAATCGTAATATTACAAGATCACTCGTGGGTTTAAGATATTAGATACGCTAGTGATTGGGATTTTATCAATATTTACATCTATAGCAATAATTTTCAAATCCTTTTTATAATTTACCTGAACTTGTTTATCACCACTTTTAATTTCAACAAAAGAATTCGCTAAGAACGTATCTATCATTGATTGATTCTCTTTCGGATATAAGGTTTTCAGTGTGTATTGAATAAGTTCTTTAGCAACTTCACTGTTTTTTTTAAAATATCCAATGGTATACAACATCAGCTTTCCATTTTCATCTTTATGTTGTATAAGGCCTAAGCAGGGGTAATCTGAGCTCCAGACCTCTTTACGATCCCCCTCTACCAATAATTCTAAAATTTTATTACATGCTATTAAATCTTTATTTCTCTTAATTATTTTAAGATCATTATTGTACAAGACATTTTCTTTTTTTAAACCATCCTTTGTACAGTGATCTGTATTTATTATTTTTATTTTACTATAAGATTCTAACTGGGATTTCATTCCTAAAACCAATTTTAAGGGATTAGAAGCACCCATTTTATAAACATTCCCTGAAAGTTTTTTGTTAGAATTTCTTAGTATCAATTCTTTTACTAAGACAATATTCATTTCTTCCACTGCTCTATATAATAGAGTACGACCTCGTTTATCAATAGCATTGACGTTTAGGCCTTTCTCAAACAATGAAGTTATTAAATTTCTTGGTAGAAGCTTGTTATCTAATACTGCGTGAGCAATAGCATCAATACTACAATTATTTCCATTGTTAATATTAGTAATAACAAGGTTAATAATTTTTAATAACCACTTTTCATCACTTGATGCACATGAACTTATCAAATTTACAATTGAATTAGTGCTGACAACAATTTCATTCTTTTTTTTCAACTTATCAATTAAGGTATCAATATCTTTGTGTGCCTGTTTTTTATATATTATAATTTCGTTTGGTTTATTATTAGCTGTTGGAATATTCAATCCATTCATCAACATTTCGAGCTTTTCAAGGTCGGTTTGCCCCGCTTCTTTTTCCAAAATCTCTGGTCCTATTTCTGCCGCTTTTTGCGTTTCCCCGCGTCTAGGTAAAGAGGTAGATGCTGAGAACTTTTCCGCTATCCATTTAAATGGAACTGCTAGGGTGGTAAATATAGCTATAACAAATGAGTATCGCGAATTTAACTTAGGTGACTCTTTTCCGGAGGCTTTTTCTATCCCTGATAAATGTGTCGCAAATCGGGGTGGATCTTGTTTTACACTATTCATAATAAAATTTCCCTTTCAATTTAGACGTATGGCTATATATAATTATATTATTTAATTATTTAATTAGCAATCCTTGAACTTCATTGAACAATTATTGAACTCATATTGAATAATATCGAGGATTTAACTTCAATTATTCCTCGGATTTCTTCTGAGAAAAAGATGCATTATTAGAGGCTGATGGCAAAATCTTAGATCCTTTTACTGCTTCTGCTGTTGTCCGCTTCCTCCGGTCTTGGAGGACTTCAAGAACTTGAAAACTTTTCCGTTAGTCCTTTTGAATGCAGGGGCAGCGACAACCCCTATGTAAAAATGGCAGCTAAAGTGGCTAGTGCCAATGTGGCAAATTTTTATCTCAATTTAATTCACTAAAGTCTTTTTTTTCGGGTAGTTTATTTGTCGCTAACCCCCAATGAATTACTTCCCATTTTGAAGAAGTTGGCTGTACATCAGCCATAAAAAAACCTTTGTAATTCTATTTGAATTATTCAGCCGAGAATAGTTAATTAATTAAGACGCACACTACTATAAGTATTTGTACATAATTAATTAATATTTATTATATACATAACTAAATTATTTAATGCGCAATATTGAACAATACACATATATGAAAGGAATGGGGGGAGGCGAAATGGATGGGATGGACTAATGGGCGGAATGGACGATATAGAAGAAGCGCATTGTGCCATTATTTATGTTGCATCTGATATGATAACTACATTATAAAGATGAATTAATATGATTTTATAATATGACCATAATCAATGTATTAGCGCAAAAATTCTGTGGATTTTTCTTAAAAAAGCATTTACAACATAACTAAGGTAATATATCCTATGTTATAATTGTATCAAAAGAGTTTCTCCCCGATTGAGATAATTGCAAAAGTAAATGCAGGCTTTCTTAAGCTGCTTTTATACATTTTAGAGGCTAAGGGGAAACGCAGAGGCGCGAAGTAACGCAGAGACGCTGAGAAGAGTGTAAGACAATCCTTAAAGATTTCATAATCTTAAATGCTAATGAAATTACTGAAAGCTAAGGGTTTAACCCTCTGCGTCTCAGCGTTCCTCCCCGCCTCTGCGTTTCCCCATAGCTTCTAAAACGTATAAAAACGGCCCTAAAATAAGTCAGCCATTTACTTTCCTCGGTTGGGGGAAGGGTATTGATAATAAAAGAATTGCGCCCTGGTGGGGGCTGACTGAAAATAGCGGGAAATAAATAATTTGCTATTCTATTCACCCTCGTAGGTAGCAAGATCCGGATTTTGCAAGCATCAAAATAAAAAAAATGGAAATAAATTAAAAGATGAAATATCCCGTTCATTTACTAAAACTGATTGATGTGCTTAAAAAATTACCTGGCGTTGGAAATAAAAGTGCAGAACGCTTTGCCTTCGAAATCTTAAATTGGTCTGACGATGCCCTTAACCAGATGGCCAATGTGCTTGCTTCCACAAAAACGCATTTACAATATTGTCAGCAATGCGGGTGTCTAATAGGAATTGAAGATTGCCCTTTTTGTGCAACCTCTCGCCATAATCACCAGGCAATTTGTATTGTCGCTCAGGCTAGAGATGTGTTTGCTATAGAAGGCACGCATGAATTTCGAGGCATGTATCATGTGTTAGGGGCCTTGCTCTCTCCGATGACTGGAATGGGGCCGGAAAAACTGAGATTCAACAAACTACAAGAACGCATTTTAGAGCATCATATCAGGGAAGTTGTAATTGCTTTAGACTCTACTTTAGAAGGAGATGCTACGGCTCTATTTTTAAAACAACAACTAGAACCGTTGAAAGTGCATGTTTCGCGCCTGGCTTTTGGATTACCTATGGGCAGTTCCTTAGATTATGTCGATGGGGGCACTCTTGCAAAGGCACTTGCCGCCCGAGGTCAATTCTAAACTCATCCTACACAAAAAAGTTTACCAGGGCGAAACGCCCTGCCTACAAGGTATCCAGGGCGTCTCGCCCAATGCCGTCAAGTTAAAATAAATTATTGGTTTTTTATTTTTAAAAATTTTATGAAAGTAGGCAAGATAGAGTTTAATCATGGTACTTAAACTTAATTTGCACATGGTATTTGCA
>JACDGH010000079.1 GCA_013815395.1 Parachlamydiaceae bacterium | reverse complement strand
GCTTTAAGCTGTTCCAACCAGCGTGATAATTAATGACGGAGGCGGCAATTTCAGGAATTTTCGCAATCAGATTTAGGCAATCTTCCCGATAATCATTTTTGCTTTCAAACATCCCACAAATGAGCAAGGCGCAGTTGAATAGTTCCATAGGATGCCCTTGTCGAGGCAAAAGTTGAATGTGTTTAATAACTTCTGGAGAACACTTTGCTCTATTATGCAAATCTTTCGCAAAGTCCAAAACTTCCGCTTCTGAACCTTCCCTTCCATGGTAAAGCAAATAAATTACTTCCTCAGGGGCTTTCTCTGCCAACTGCTCTACGGGCTGCCCCATATAAAACAATCCCTTTATTGGATCCACATTAGAGGTTGTGCAATATCCTACTGGAAAGCCTCTTAATCCTGTTTCCAAATGCTCTTTTGTGATAGCAAAAAGTGTCTCATTACTAGCTGGACTAGACATATAAGGAGCTCCTGTTATTTTTTTAACATATTCCCGATTAGCTCACGCTCTTCAATCAATTCTTTTTCTGTTATTTTTATCTTATTCGTCAAAAATTCATTCCAAGGTAAGTCTTTTACAATCTCATAATCCCCATTCGCGAGAGTACGGCACGGAAATGAAAAAATTAAATTTTCATCAACTTTATAAGGATTTCCTTCACTAAACACAGCACTTGAAAACCATCTACCATCGGGTGTGGGATTTACTAAGTCTTTAATCGAATCTATGACAGCACTAGCAGCAGAAGCTGCGGAAGATTTACCTCTAGCCTCAATGATGGCCGCACCGCGCTTCTGTACTGTGGTTATGAATTCGCTCTCTAGCCAAGATTTATCCGAAATTTTTTCTATAACAGATTTTCCACTAATTTTGGCATTTAAAAAGTCAGGCACTTGTGTTGCGCTGTGATTTCCCCAAATAGTCAAATTAGATACGTCAGTAACACCTACATGTGCTTTCATTGCTAATTGAGCTGTAGCGCGATTTTGATCGAGTCGCATCATCGCATGAAAGTTTTTACGAGGAATTTTAGGAGCATGTGTCATAGCAATTAAACAATTAGTATTACAAGGATTACCCACTACAAGAACTTTTACATCTTTATCTGCAGAGGCATTCAGAGCTTGTCCCTGCTGTATAAAAATCTTACCGTTATCTTGCAGCAAATCCCCTCTTTCCATACCTGGTCCTCGGGGTTTTGCACCCACTAATATAGCAAAATGCACACCTTCAAAAACTGATAAAGGATTACTGCCAATGTAGATTTCTTTAAGAAGAGGGAAAGCGCAGTCATCTAATTCCATTTTGACGCCTTCGAGAATTTTTAAAGCATCAGGCACTTCGAGAATATGGAGTTCAATAGGTTGATCGAATCCAAACATCTCTCCGCTGGCAATTCGAAATAAAAGGTTATAGGCAATTTGACCGGCACCGCCGGTAACAGCAACGCGTTTGGTAGATTTTTTCATAGCATAGCTCCTATTAAATTATAAAATGTGCCCGCGCTAGGTATTCGATTCAACTGCACCAGATATGCGTTTTTGCATTCTATAAGCTAATGGGATATTGCGCAATTCGTTTTAAAAACTATCGTTTAGAATACGCTCTCGATATTTTTGCATAAGCTTAACCATATAATGTAAATTATGAATTGTGGCCAAATTCATGCCAGTCATTTCGCGCGCTTTAAATAAGTGGTGAATGTAGGCAATGGAAAATTGAGAACAAGCAAGACAACTACACCCTTCTTCGATGGGTGCAAAATTGGCCGCATTTTCTAGCTTCGTGATATTGAGCGGACCTTTTGCCGTAAGCAAAACGCCATGTCGCGCCGATCTTGTCGGGTAGGAACTATCAAACGTGTCCACGCCACTTGGAATGCACTTTTCAATAGAAGCAAGATCGCCAATCCCCAATAAGTGATTGGGCTTATCATCTGGTAACCAGGGAAAAGTTGCCTCTACTACCTGATAAAGTTCATCCTTGGTTTTACCTAAACTTCCTCCTACAGCATAGCCATCAAAAGGCAGAGAAGTTAAAAAATCGCTGCTGGCTTTGCGCATCTCTAGATTAACCCCTCCATGAACCACGGCATAAATCGCCTGTCCTTGAGGATTTCTTAGATGTTCTTCTAAAGATCTTTTTTCCCAGCGGTGTGTCCTATCCAGTGAGGTCTTTAACTGTTGCGGAGAAATATGATAAGGTGGCAATTCATCAAAAGGAATAATAATATCAGCCCCAAGATCTTTCTGAGCTTGGATTGAACTTTCAGGCGTTAATAAAACTTTCTTTCCGTCATAATAAGAACGAAACACGACCCCATCTTCATTAATTTTGAGAACCGAACCACCTTGCTGCTTTGTACCGCGACTTTTTAATTCGTTAGCAACCGATCCATAGGCTAAGCTAAAAACCTGAAAACCCCCTGAATCGGTAATGATGGGCATCTGTCTATTAATAAATTTATGCAATCCCCCCGCCTTTCTCACAACCTCAGTGCCTGGTTGCAAAAGCATGTGATAGGTATTACAAAACATTAATTGCAGCCCAATGTCATGTAAGGCAGAATTATCTAATGTTTTGATGGTGCCATTTGTCCCCACGCCCACAAAATTTGGCGTATCGATAATTCCATGCGCGGTATGAATGCGACCTACCCGAGCTCTAGATTTTTTCGATCGATGTATAAGTTCAAAATGAAATGATGTCACGATTTAGCAATCCTTATGCAAACAGTAAAGCAAAATACAACAATTAATTTAATTAGATAACTAAGTAAGATGATGTCAAACACAGAAGCAACTACACCATAGAGCCCAGCAAAACTAAATAGAAATGTATCTAGAAATTGAGATACAACTAAAGAAATTCCTGCACGAATGGCAAAACTTGCGCCGGGCATGGATTTTTGTAAAAAAGCAAAAAAACGAATATCTACCTGTTGCACAACAAAAAAAACGCTCATGGATGCAATCAGAAGGCGCGGTGATAGTGATAAAATAGATTCAAAGGCGGCATGGGTGGTATCAAATGAACTTGGCACGTAGAGCAAATGAATCTGCGAAGCAAACGTAAAAAACACCATAAAGAAAAAACAAATCCACGTTGCTTTTTTGGCATCTTCTTTGCTAAAATATTCTTGGAGAAAATTCAGCCCCAACAAACTTCCAATAGCGAAGACATCACTTGCTGTGACTTCAAAGCCAAATAAGCTAATTTGCTTTAAAACAAATAAATTAGCAATAAGTGCTTGTACTGCTACCCAGCCTGTTAATGCCGCCTTGCCGAGGTGTAAAGCCCAAAAAGCAAACCCTACGACCAGCAAGGTTTCTATAAAAAATAATACTTCATTCATAGATAAAACATAAAAATTTGAATAATTCAAATCATTATATCTGTTTTCGATTATTAAACCACTCTTAATCAGCGTTGCTGATATGGATTTGCTACTTGCAGCAATTTTTCATATTGATCTAATGAAATTTTTATTCTTCCTTTTTCGTATTGCGCATAGGAATTTGCAGACTTTGAACCGCTTTTAGGATTGCAATAGGAATTTTTCAAAATAAAAAAGGTGTAAACTGTTTGCTTGAAAGGGCTCGGCATTATATCCCATCTTTGATAAATGCGGAAATTTCAAAATTGGCGCGACAAAAAATACAATATAATAATTAAATTATGTTATAATAAAATATATTACATTACATTACGTTAATAAATAGGATTCTTTATGAATAATTAGGATTATTTATGTCTGAAGATATTTCAACTATTAGCAATTATGCCAATGTGACTTTTAAGCCTGAGACTTCAACTCCTATAGTACCTGAGAAAAAAAGTCTTTGGAAGCAGTTTAAGCAGAAATTGGGCATAGATTTTGACGCTAAAGCTTTTATCAAGCAGATTAATGAAAAAACTACAATTACAGCTTTATCAACAAAATATGATTTTTCTGCAGTAAGCTTGAAAGTAGGATCTGGCGGTAGTGCCGAAATTAATAAACTTCGTAATGAATCAGTCCGAGCTAAAAAAATTGCAACCGAGTGTTTAAAATTAAAGCCCCCCAATAGTATTAAAACTAGTATTTTTGGTAGTAGAAGCAGTACTAGTAGTAGTAGTGGTAGTATTAGTGGAAGTAGTAGTATTGGAAGTAGAGTGAGCATTGACAATGTCGAATCTACGGTATTCCTTCAAATGGCAAAACGCGCCGATGAAATGAATCAGCAGTTAGATTGTCTTGAAAATGTTAATAAATTAAAAGTTGCTAATTCAGAATTAGCCCCACATCTAGAGGAACTCTATACTAAAGGTAAAATAAAAGAAGGGGACGCTTTTTTAACAATTGCTTTGACAAATCCAGGGGTTGCCAAGTTTTTATTAGATCCTCGAGCCAAAGAAAACCCCAAATTCTACGCTGAATTCTACAAACTTGCCTCCGATCCCAAAACAATGAAGCACGCTGCCACAATCGCCCATTTTTTGAGTAATCCAAAAATTCAACGCGAGTTCGACTTTTTTCCCAGTATGTGTGCGATTCTATCGAATCCTGACAAATTGAATATAGGCCTTAAAATAATTAATTTATTTAAAAATGGTACAAGTATTGATGCCAAATCCGAGGAAGCAGTTTATAAAGCCTCGATGTCAGAGCGCATGAAAAATTTCATTAATAACTGGGAAACGCTTGCGAAACCAAAAAATGATCATTTTGATACTGCCTTACCTACAGTGCCTGTGGATTTCGGCGATGGGCAAATTCTTCATGTAGAAAAAGATCATTATAACGAGCGGCTACAGCAAATGCGCATGGAGGTGGACGGGGCATTAGTATGGAAGGGAGATTCAAATTGGAAGGCATCAATGCCTGCTGAAGATAAAAAAGTTGCACTTTCAGCATTCCATGACAATCTAACTCAAGAAATGAATAAACATACTGACACACCTTTAACAAAACAACAAAGCCTAAATGTTACCTCTTGCCTTCTTCGACTTTCTAGCGTTAATGGATTATCTCAAACTGCTAATTCCCATAAAATTGAAATTCTTAAAGGAGATTTTGGTGCATTTCAAGCTGGAACAGCCTCTAGTGGCTTTAATCCCATGGGAAATGTTGACTTGAATCCCGGATCTGTTTTTAAAATGACTTTTGAACCAAACGGAATGGTCGTTCTTAAAGGCCCGGTGACGATGGAGAAAGTAATTACTCAGGATGGGCCAAGATTTTTTGGAATTCAAACGGAAGTTCGTATGCACATCGATGACTTAAAAAATATTCAAATGAAGCATACAGATCCCTCAACAGGGAAAATGTTAAAAGGAGAAGTTCCTGATCCCAAATGGAATGTAACGACAACAGTCTCATCCCTGTGTGAATCTCCCGAGGATTTAATTGCAGAGGTAGGCCCAGAATACCTTTTAAGCTAATCGGACGTTTAGTTGTCCATTTTCAGCGTTGCGGACTCGAAAGCAAGAGCATGCTCGTAAGCTTTTTTCAATAAAACCACAGGGAAAGCTTTGCCAAGATAGTGCGAATTCTTTTGTTAAAAGCATTGTAAGCTCTGCAAGGGTATAACTTAACTGACTTTTATAAAAATAGGTTTTTGCTTTGGCGACCACAGCATCAAAAGCGCATAAGGTCTCTTGATCAACAAAAAATAAATTTTTATCATTTTGGATCAAAAAGTCTGCCAGTGGAAACCGGCCGCCAAAATAAATTTCAGAGAAAAAAGAAAAGATCATTTGCGCACCTAGTGGCACAAGCGAAATGCGCAGGAGGTGTTCGAGAATCTCTTGCTGCGTCGCAAAACCAAGTCTACGTCTCATCCAAGGCAATACATAGACATCAGCAACCTTTTTCATATCTCTTTCTAAGTGTGCTTTTTTCGAAATTAGCTCTAAAGCCATTTCATCGCACCATTCGTGCCGCTTTTCTGCACTCAGGCGTCGAACCTCAACATTTTCTGCGGCCGATAACCCACACAAGTCGGATAATTTGAAAGGCTCCAGCATCACATGCATTTTTTTTGTATTGCCAGCCAATATCAAGCTGCGCATCCATGCATAAAAATCGATCGAACGGGAACCTTGAAGAATACGGCCTGAAATATACTCATTTAGTTTTTGTCGAATTTCATCGATATGCCCCTGCCCCATTCCTCTCAAATACACAAACTGAGTTAGATCTGCCTTCAAAAGCATACTTAAAGTGGACATCCCATTGTCATACAAGCATTTTTCCGCATGCTTAGATATCTTTAAAACTTGAATAGGTTCATTCAAGACAAAAGAATCCATACTTTCTCTATAGCCATCCCCAAAATCAAACTCCAATTGCGTTTCAAAAATACACAATGGTTCAGGATTTAAATTGATTTTTTTTTGATTTAATCTAGTTAAGGATGGTTCATTGAGGCGACGGACACTTTTAAGATCTACTGTTTCTATATTGTAGATAGCCTCTAAACCATGACTGTAAGATGTTCGAAAAACATCTTCAAAACTACGAAAAGATCCTCGCGCGGGAGCCTGTTGAGCTAATGTAGCTACATTAGCTTCCCTTAAATTATTTCTATCATTCTCATTATCGTAGTTAGTTCCCATAAAATACCCTTTAACCATGGTCGACGATATAATAAATCATTCTATCTATTCTAGGCTATTTTCCACACTCTATTTTTCAGTTTACGATCATTCTTTATACCGTTCAAAAAAATCTGAAGGGCGAATTTTAAACCTGGCAAAATTTCCCTCATGAAGACTGCTAAGTTCGATTCTATTCAACTCATAAACTGCAAGCAAGCCTTGGATGTAGTCAGCCTCAGGTACATCAACAAATGAAATAGGGCTGAGATTTTCACGGATAGATGAAATTTTTCCAGATAAACGGGATACAAGTTTGTTTACATCCAGAAACGGCTGCAAATAAGGCAAATGAATCATTAAGAAAAAAGATTGCTCAAAAGGATATATGATCATTGCACCCTTTTGAATTATGATTCGAAAATATTCCTCGATCAGCTGTGGTACTTCTATGGGATGATAAACAGATTTTCCAATTTTTACCGGAATGGTTCGCAACTTAACCTAAAGCCTCCAAATTACAACGTTTTAATTCATGCAGTTCTTGCTTAATTCTTGGTTCTTTAGCGTTCTTTTGATCCCATTCTAAACACATTTTCAGTCTCTCTTCAAAAGTATGTGTCTTTCGCATTTCAATTAACGCTAATCGAATGTTAAGCAACGTATTAATACTTTCATTATTAGATCCACAAAACATTGGCAAAACTCCTAGTTGTTCATCTAAAAGTTGCATCATCAGCTGCAATCTCTCCCAGCTACAGTATTCATCTGACAAATGATTGATAATTATTTGATTTAATAAAACAGCCTTCTGCTTAATAAGTGTGAACTCCGGGTGTAGTGTCTCGATTTTCTGAATACCTTCAATCATGCGAGTTAACAAATCGTTTTGTGTTTTCAAGTCCGATAATAACAAAACGCGCGCAGACACGATAATTTTTTCTAATTTTAATAACTCTTTATGGTTTTCCGTTTTATGAACACTCTCTTCATCCATCATTGCTTCTGCTATGGCTTGCTGTCGATCAACTAATAAAGGGGAATGCACTTCATGTGAAAAATCTTCAAATAACGCTTGAAGTTGATATTCTTCGCTAGCGTCAAAATGAATTTGGTGGGTGAGAAGTTCACATTCTTGATTAAACCAACTGCAATAAATCAGTAGAGCTTCAGTATTAAAAAATTTAATTAGCTGCAAAATACTTTTTTTATTGAAATCCGAAACAGATTCTTCATCATGATAATAATATTCAAAATCGATGGGAAAACAAAGATGGGCCACTTGAAATTTATCAGAATGTGCTCCTGAAAACTTGAGAAGATGCCTATGCTGCTCTTGAACAAGGTCCCATTCAGAGGCAACTAAGCTCAATTGTATCGAAACTGACCGCATCGGCTCCTGAATTTCTTTCTCTGCGATTTGCTTGCATAGTGCTTGACCCAACTCTAGCAATTCACCACACGTTTTTTCCGATGTCAAAATTTCTGAAGACAATAGCACTTGCTGATTAGCAGCCACCCCTCTAAATTTGGATAAAGGGGAAATGCTTGCGTGGTGCATGGTAAAAAACACCTCACAAGAACCTAGGGAACGTTTCAATAACGGAATTATCATATGCAACCTCTCCTAGTCATAAAGCAATAATAATTAATTATTTTTTAATTATTTACTATATGTACATTGTATCAAAACGTCAAGGTCGCTAACTCATTTTCATTTACAATGTCCTTTTTTTAAGATATATAACATAGTATCGACTTTGTACATTTTTTTATCTGCCTGCGCAGAGGAGCATTTTATGGATTCCCTTGATCTTTCAAATAACCCACCATTTACATCGGAACAACTAGCGGATGCTAACGAATGGTCTACCGAACAATGGCAACAAAATATTCCAAAACTCTCTCCGGATCAAATTGCGATCATTCTTCCTATCGCGACTCCGCAGCATGATCCAAACTTATGGAAAGACAAAATCCATACTGTTATAGAAGTTTTAAAGACACCTCAACAACTTGAAGCTGTCGGACGAACAGCCACCATCGAACAAACATCTGAAATCTTATCTTGGATTAATAGCAAACAAGTAAATCAACCCAAATTATTCTCTCTATTTCTAGGAATGCCTCAGATCATTTTCTTGCAACTACTTGTGCAAGCCACACCTGAAGAGCAAAATATTTTAAAGCAGGAAAGCCTTTCGGAACCAATTCAGCACCATCTAACTCTTCTAACCCATGAACTGTCATCTGCTTCTACCAGTCATAACCAAGCATTTAGCGCTCTCGAAATGCAACTTAGATCGTTAGATCTTGAAACTACTGATTCAGAGCAAATTAACGAATTAGAGAAAATAATCGAATTATTTAGGGATGCATGCCTAAGCACACAGTTTCTTTCCAGCAAAGCTTTAGCAATAGCCTGGAATTCGGGACGCACCGATCTGATTGAGAAATTAAGTTCATTTAAAGAGCAATCCCAAAAACTTTCAAATGATGCAATAGGCCAATCCAGCGGTCCGGATGCTTCAGCATGCGGTCTTTATGAGATCTTTGAAAATCGTCTTAACAGCGTTTTTAACGACGACAATAATAATCCCCTAAGCGATGATGAACCGACCATTGAAGCTTTGGTCAAATTCTCCATATGGTATATTAAAGATTACTGGGAGATTGGTCTCCTTCCACACATTAGTCAAGCGCAACTGGAGTTAGAGCTAGCTCCTTCCGCTGCTATAAAAGATGAGGGCAAAGATTTCCGGAAACAACTTTTCGATGACGTTCATAAAAACCTTGAAAAGCTTGGCTTAGTTAATTTGCAAAATCTCAAGAAAAACAAAATTTATTCAAAAACAGCTTTAAAGAATTATATTTTAAGCCATCAGAATATTTTAAACTAATTTCAGGAATTACCCGACAGATGACCTTGAGGAATTATTGGAGCGAGCGCTGCTCGATCAATAATCTATGTATGCCATCCGCCCTCTAGTTGAATTTCCCATTTCATGTTTTTAAAAGATTTGTAGAGCCGCACTTCCGAGGCTGACAGGAAATAGAAAGCTATAGAGTTTTTTGCGTTTGGCGAAGCCCCTGGAG
>JACDGH010000365.1 GCA_013815395.1 Parachlamydiaceae bacterium | reverse complement strand
ACTCTATCTTGCCTACTTTCATAAAATTTTTAAAAATAAAAAACCAATAATTTATTTTAACTTGACGGCATTGGGCGAGACGCCCTGGCTACCGCTTTATCCTTAAAATGATGTAGTTTCATGTACGTTCCGATGGTAACCATTTTGATCCACAAGATTTAAGCATATGTGAAGGAGCATGCGGCCATGTTGTTATATATGATTTAAAATATTTTTTTTCAATTTCTGCAAGAAATAACAAAATTAAAAATATTCTACAATTTAATTTATCTTCTTAATGAGCGGCTAAAATCAAAAAATATCAGCCAAAAATAATTAAGCTAAAATGCAAGTTGCGGCAGAAAGCATTTTTGCTAAATAACCTTCTAGCACCTGTGAAACCCTGGAGTGTTCGGATTTTCCGAGCTCTTTAATTCAGCCAAAACACTTAAGCTAAAATGCAAGTCACAGCAGAAAGCATTTTAGCTAAATAGCCTTTTAGCACATTCGAAGCCCGGGAGCGGATGATAGGAAATAGAAGGCAATAGATTAATTGCGTTTAACTGCGTTTGGCGAAGCCCCTGGAATGCGTCGGCAATGCCGCGCCCTTTAATTCAAGAAATAACCTTAAGCACCTTAAGCACCCTAGGATGTATTAAAAGAGGCCAAGACTGAAAATCTTTTTTTTCGAAATGATTGTATATCCGCTTAAGTGGATCTCCTGAATTAAAAGGCGCGGCAGAGCCGACGCACTCCAGGGGTTTCGCCAAATACAATAAATAATCCATTGCCCTTCCATTTTTTGTCAGACTCGGACTATTCGGATTTTCTGATCCCTTTAATTCAGCCAAAATACCTAAGCTATAATGCAAGTTACAGCAAAAAGCATTTTAGCTAAATAATTTTCAAGTTTAATTGATTGTGCTGCAACTTTCTTTTAAGCTCAGAGTGATTTGACTGAATTAAAGGGCTCGGAAAATCCGAGCACTTAAGGGCTTCGCAGTGGCTAAAAGGTCTATTTAATAAAATGTTTTATTATTAATATTTTTTAATATTCGTCATACACATTCACTTTTTTATAATCAAAACTGTACACTGAATTGACAAATGATCCAGGAGAACTGATTTCAAACTTTCCTGCTGAACACCAAGGATATTGCGATGCTTTCGTCACTAGCCCATGCTTTACAGCGTTTTGATGAACATAGTTTAACCTAGCCATGTATGAAGTGTGTATCGTAAGTTTTGTATCCCAAAAATTATGCCAGACTTTCTGACTAGGTGTGCCGTCTCTTAAATTAACTCGCGAAGACGTTAATTGATGAAATTGAGCTAACATGCCTTTCAAATTCATGGCTGTGTCAGGCGACTTTCCTACAAAATGATAATGATTTGATAAAATCACCCAGGCATATGTAGCTCCCACCCAAACTTATTTGCGAGATCTAAAAGCGAATCCTATAAGAAATCTAACATCTCTTTATCCTTAATAATGATGTAATTTCATATAGGTTCCGATGGTAACCATTTTGATTCCACAAGATTTAAGCATATGTGAAGGAGCATGCGGCCATGTTGTCATATACAATCCCAGAAAAAGTAATTATTTTCAATCTCTGCAAGAACAGATATAATTATTGAATATTTTTCAATTTAATTTATCTTCTTAATGAGCTATAATAAGATCAAAATTTTATCTAAGAGAAATCCTTAGATGGCAACGAGAGTTAAAATTTAAGCTAAATGGAAGTTCGTCAGAAAATATTTTAGCTAATGAGCCTGTTGCCAAATTAATTGTGCTGCGACTTGCTTTTAAACTTAAAGTGATTTGCCTGCATTAAAGGGCTCAGAAAATCCGAGCGCTCCAGGGCCTCGCAGAGTAAAAGGCTATTTTAGCAAAATTGAT
Source organism: Parachlamydiaceae bacterium (assembly GCA_013815395.1). Taxonomy (GTDB): domain Bacteria; phylum Chlamydiota; class Chlamydiia; order Chlamydiales; family Parachlamydiaceae; genus JACDGH01. The sequence goes on along the minus strand of JACDGH010000365.1, from coordinate 174 downwards.
TTTGCTGTTAAATTAGCCTAAGCGAAAAAAGAAGACATTTTCTTAAGGAACAATAATGAAAGATAAGCAACTGACAAAAACCATAGAAGAAATGTGGCGCCAATTAGATGAATGTACCAAAAAGCTCGAAATTGATTATTTGGATTCCACACAGGTGTTTCAGCGCTTCCGCAC
>JACDGH010000364.1 GCA_013815395.1 Parachlamydiaceae bacterium | reverse complement strand
CAGATATGGTGCGCCACGTTACAAGTCTTCAACATGAATTAGTTAAGCATTTGATCAAATTGCGACAGAATCATGATTACCGCGTAGATCATCAGAGTTTAATTATTGATGGGATCAAACCTATTACAGAATTAGGTCGTAGTTTAAAACCTAAAGTTATAGTGGCTTGGGATGAAACCTTAATTCCCGAAGGGATCAATGCCGATGATGTAGTAATTGTCAATGAAAGTGTCATGAAAAAAATCTCTGGGATGGCCACCCCAGAGGGTTTATTGGCTGAAATACCTATGCCAAAGCCCTCTTCTTTTAAGGACAAACGCTATATTGTGGCTTTAGATAAAGTGGGCGATCCGGGAAATGTCGGCACTATTATACGTACAGCCCTAGCATTGGGATGGGAAGGTGTATTTGTGCTGGACGAGAGTTGTGATCCTTTTAATGAAAAGGCTTTAAGGGCTGCGCGGGGTGCCACATTCCGCTTGCCGCTTGCCTGGGGTAGTTGGAATGATTTGAAGAAGATTATTCAGGATAATAAGTTAGATGGCGTTGTAGCTGATTTGGAAGGAAGTAAATTACAAGATGTTAAATTCAAAAATGGGATCTGCCTAGTACTTAGCAATGAGGCGCAAGGTGCATCTAAAGAAGCTAAAAAATTATGTCAGCCAGTCACTATCGACATGGCGGGAGACATGGAATCATTGAATGTGGCCGTGGCCGGAGGAATTTTGATGCATGCTCTAAAGTCGGGATTTTAAGTAATGAAAAAAAAATCTGAGCAAGAGCCCAAGTTGCCAAAACGTTGGGTGAAATGTTCCACAGAGGAAGAGTATTTTGGTGATGAGCGCAAAAGTAGCAAGGCTGAGCGAAAGCGTGTGAAGGCAAAGGATCGCTCAAAATATAAAAAAACTGATGTAAAAAAACAGGAACAACAGGTTCAGGTTTTCGATCCCAAAGCATTAGAGCGGGGACGGGTTCTTTCGATTGCTTCGCAGGGGATTTATGTGCAAGTGGGTGAGGAAATTATTTTATGCACTTTGCGCGGCTTACTAAAAAAGGATAAAACCCAATTTAAAAATCTCGTTACTGTCGGAGATTTCGTTTTTTTGGAAAGGGATATAGGCGGGCACGGATTAATTGCTCAAGTGGAAACGCGACGAACCGTTTTGTCGCGCGCTGAAAACTTATCGCGACGTAAAGAGCAACTCATCGCTTCCAACATCGATCAGGTCATTATTGTTGTTTCTGTAGTTTCCCCACCATTAAAACCCTCTCTTGTTGATAGGTATATTATCGCTGCTCAGAAAGGGGGCATGGAACCTGTTGTGGTGGTAAATAAAATTGATTTGTTGGAAACATCGACAGAAAGTGACCCAACACTTGAAGAGGAAAAACAACTGTATATTGCCTTTTTAAAGGCATATCAAGAAGCAGGCATTAGGGTAATTCCTTTAAGTGCGGTGACAAAAGAGGGGCTTGAAGATTTAAAGCTAGCGATGAAGGATAAAGCCTCTGTTTTTTCAGGACAATCAGGAGTAGGTAAATCATCTTTAATAAATATGATGACAGGTAAGAATTTGCGCGTAGGAGGGATGGTGGATAAAACCAACAAAGGTACCCACACAACAACCACCGCACAATTATTGCCATTAGAATTTGGCGGCTGGTGCATAGATACCCCAGGTATAAAAAGTTTTGGCGTTTGGCATTTAGATCAAGAAGAGATTAAAGCCTATTTTCCAGAAATATTTGAATACGGTAGAAATTGCCGCTATCCCGATTGCTCCCATTTATCAGAAGAATCATGTGCTGTGATCAAAGCTGTTGAAGAAGGCAAAATTTCAATCTTGCGCTACACTTCCTATTTCGCACTTATGGAAAGCGTGGCTAACGCCCATTTTAGGCGTTAACCTGACTTTCTCTTAGAGCATAGTTAGGCCTTCAATTGGCCGCTTTGCTTGACCATTTTTTTTCCAATTATGGTGAACTTGGAGTCCGATCTGCATTACAATACTGATTCCGAGTAAGGCAAAAGGAACCGCTGGAGCTGCAGGCGTTAAAAGTAGCGCGAAAG
>JACDGH010000078.1 GCA_013815395.1 Parachlamydiaceae bacterium | reverse complement strand
ATGTTCCAAGGGCGATGATGTATGTTGCTATAGGAGATTTCGCGGTATCTTTTATTTCTGGCGCTGCCATTTTTGGCTGTTTAGCGCATATTAGTTATGTGAAGCAAATACCTTTTGAATCTATTTTAACAAGTGATTCTACATTTGAGATTGGATTTATTGTTTTTCCACAAATATTTAAATTTTTCGGACCGGTTTTAGGTCAATTGATTGGGGTAATTTTTTTCTTCTGCATCTTTATTGCTGGGATTACAGGAGTTTTTTCAATTATTGAAAGCATTGCGGGCAATGTTGAAATTGAATTTAAAATATCACGCAAGCGTGCTGTCTCCGCCACTATTTTATCTGTAACTTTGGTGGCGATTATATTTTGCATGGGGAATGCTTCCCACTTGATTGAAGCCTTAACACCAATGGTAATGGGAACAAACATGTTGATTGGCGGCCTCGCATTGATTATGGTCTTTCAATATGCATGCCCTAAAATCAAAAATGATCCCACATGGAGATTAGGAAAACGCTTGCATCCTTATGGTTTTTGTTTGAGATACATTGCCCCGGTTTTATTGGTGATAATTCTGATAGGCAATGTTTCGCAAGAATTTCAAGCTTTTGATCTTGGAAAAAGTGTACGTTGGACATGGTTTATTCTAGCGCTGCTTTTTGCATGGATGCTCACTCGCATTGCTGAAACCAAGACTAATTTGCGTCCCTGAAACAAACTACCGTTCAAAGAGCATAGAAAAATGATTTCTATGCTCTTTTTAATTCAGTTCCTAAAATTATTTATGTGAAATAGGGGTTTGTAAATCTTTTTTAATGTATATTTCAATAAATCCTGGAACAACTGTGGGGTTGTTAAGTTTGTTGAAATGGTCAATAAGATTTTGATCTTTTTTGTCAGTAAGATGCACAATGCGCCACACATTAATAGGATTATTTTCCTCACCTTCAACTGAATGTTGAACATGAAAAAGAGGTTGCTTATTATTGAGTTGAAGTTTCTCTCCAGCGCTTCCTGTTAAATATTGAGTGCCAAGAAAAGTTGCTTTTTGAGCTTTGTGATTCAGATATACCTTCTCAAAAACTTCTTCATACACTTCTCCATTTAGCCATTGCTTTTGTTGAGATGAACGAACAAACATTTCATTGCCATTTTCTAAAAATTTTTTCCCCCATGATTTACCATCTCTTACAACATATTCAAGGTAAGTTTTCGGATCCCAAGCTTTTTTGGTTTCCATATCCCACAACATTTGGCGAGTAAAATTTACTGGATAGGGAGTTTTGTAATACTTGGCGAGAGTTTTATTGATATCAACGTCATCCTGCCGAATTTGTGTGTAAGAGGGATTATTCCAGGCGCGTTTGAATTCCTCTTCTGCCTCACTTACGTTTACAGCACATTCTACTTTGGAAAAAAAAGTAAGCAGCAAAACACAAAAAACAAAAATTGCATTAATTTTTTGTTTAGAATTCAGTTTAATCATATTTATTCCTCTTTAAATTGTTAAAATCCCAGAGATCACAGATTATTTAGAAAAGTTAATTTAACCCGAATATGTTATCAAAAACAATATTTTGAATCATTCGAAATAGGTTCATCATCAACCTGCTGTTTTAAATATTATAACAATATACGGCATTGAAGCAAATAATTCCAAAAACATGATAGCGAAAAAAAAATTGCAGAAAAATAAGATGTTCATTATATTAGTTGTATGACACAACTATTTTGGGGTGAGGATGAAGAGTCTTTCAAATATAGCAATTAATGAATTAAGGCGTAATGCAAGGAATGTCGTGCGTGAGCTTGGCTTACTGAATGATGCCTATTTTGAAATCGGGGTTACTTTAGCCGAGCGCCATCTTTTGATTGAGCTGAATAACTGTCAATCTCCTACGATGGGAGAGATTGCCGATCGCTTGCTTTTAGATAAGTCAACTATAAGTCGTTTGATTTCTAATGCAGTTAAAAAGGGCTACGTAGAATGCATTACGGAGGATAAAGATAAGAGGAAACGTTTTCTTAACTTAACTGAAAAAGGAAAACTTACCCTTAACGCATTTGAGCCGATAGCCTTCAAACAAACAAAAGATGCCCTTTTAACTTTAAATAGTGAAGAGATTGAAACTATCCATAAAGGAGTAGCACTGTATGCAAAAGGACTTAAAAGCTTAAGAATTCAGAATAAAGCTGAAACGAATAATGCCACATCACATCTAATTATTGCTGGCGACGGCGAATCCACTAAAATAAAAAAAATTGAAAGTTTGGGTGAAATTAATAATTGTTTGATTCAAATGGGCTATACTTTAGATCCTTATGAAAAAAAAGATGAAGAGGGTCTTTATAGCATATTTAGAGAGGTTGTGGATTCCGGTTCTCAATTTCCTTATGAATGTAAATCGATCGAAGAATTTCATCGTCAATTCTTTTCTTCGAACAGTCGAGTTTATGTTTGTCATGCATTAAGTGGTGAAGTCGTGGGGGGATTCTACCTTAAAGTCAATTATTCAGGTAGATCGAACCACATTGGAAATGCAGCATATATGATGCGCAATACATGTCGAGGAAAGGGCGTGGGGACTCTTTTAATTAAAGCTTCTCTACATTTTGCAAATGAACTTGGACTTCGCGCAATGCAATTTAATATGGTGCTCAGTCAAAATCATCTGGCTGTCAAACTTTATGAAAAGCTTGGTTTTTGTATTATAGGGACCATACCGCAGTCAGTTAGAAATTCTGATGGAAGCTTCCAGGATGGTTATGTGATGCACCGGACCTTAGATAATTTATAATGAGGATATTATGTCGAATGAAAAGGAAATCGTAGCCAAGGAAGAAACTTTTGATTTGTTGGAAATTCGCCTAGGACGTGTTATTAGTGTTGAGGAAGAGACGTCTGCTCTTAAAAAAGCTTACAAAATGACAATTGATTTTGGAAAATTTGGAATTAGGACAAGTGTGGGAAGATTTACTCACCATAATCCAGAAGAAATCAAGGATCAACTTGTTCTAGGAATTCTGAACTTTTCTCCTCGACAAATAGGTAATAGCATTTCTGATGTCTTAATTTTGGGGGTTCAATATCCTAAAGCGGATAGTGGCGAAGCCACTTATATCACTTCTATGGCTCCTGCTAAAATTGGAAGCAAACTCTTTTGAGATAATCGCTAAAGTGAACACAGGTGATAATAACACGTTCTTTAATTAATATAGGATTTTTCTATGATTAAATTATTAGTAGGTTTTACAGGATTACTTTTAGGTATTGGCACAAATGATAAATGTATTCTAAACCATTCTGTACTACCACAACAATTTAGTAAAAAAAAATCTTCATTTCCCAAAAAGCCCAATGAAGCATCCCATTCTGCATTTTTGAATTTTCATCAAATGGAAATAACAGAAATACAATCCAAGATTAGTTTAAGAGAGCGTAAAATTAATGTAGGACAATGGAGTAGGATAGGGAAGGGTATGATAAAAACAGTATTTGAACATCCTGGCTTACCTGGAATGGTAATTAAATTTGGTAAGGGGCCTAGATCTTCAGAAAGAGATAATCTTAGAATTCATCACGAAAATCTTCTGCAAATTCGAGATATTGCAGCTAGTTTTGATCGTATACACCTTCCCGAATCTTATTTCTATAATGCTTCAAATACTACCGTCATCATTGAAGAAAAAATTGAATTCGCAAAATATTATTCTGTGCCTGATGGGCCAGATAAGAGAATTACAATGGCTCAATATCTTAAATTTGTTGAAGCTTCAAATTTGTGCGATTTGCTTCCTAAGATTAATCATAACGCCGGAATTATAGCTAATATTTACCCCCCTAAAATTGGTATTATTGATGCTGATTGTATTGGTGAAAATAAAATTAATGTTCCCTTTGTGATTGAAAAAAAAATTTAACAAAATCGGGATGCAGAAGGAATAATCATGTCTATAACCCTTTGCGATAAAAATAGATCAGATTTTAATTTTGGAGAGGTTTTAAGGAATGAGAAATGTGAAGTGTTTGTTATAAACTTAGACCGTAGGCCTGACCGATGGGAACAAATTTCTAAACATTTAAATGAATTACATTGCCTTAATTTTCACCGTGTGCGAGCAGTTGATGGCTTAAAAGAATCGCCTGAATTGGCAAGAAAAATTATTCGATTGGAGAGTGAAAAATCAAATTACGAAGTGCCTACAAATCGTCAATTTGGGGTATTGGGCTGTCTTAAAAGTCATTTAAAAGCCTTGCAATTAGCATCTCAAATTTTAAATTATCAAGATAAAGCCCTAATATTAGAGGATGATTGTTTTTTTATAGAAAACGCGGCCAATATTTTAAAAAAAAGCTTCAATGAATTGAATTCTGACTGGAAAGTTTTAATGCTAGGGGCAATCTATGGAACTTCGCCAGGATTTGTTATTAAAAAAACTCACTTAATGCGCGTTTACAGCGCTTGTGCAGCACATGCTTATGTTGTTAACCGTCATTCATGTAGTTTAATGATACGACGAATAGAAGATCTCCTAAAATCTAAAATCATTTTTCCGGTAGATGAGATGTTCACAAAGTATCAGCAGATTGAAGAATGGTACGCGACGCATCCATTGATAGCAGGACAACTTTCGGGTAATTTCAGTGATATCGATGAGATGATAAAAGTTAATACAAATGAATGTTTTAAGTTAGGGGTTACAATTAACTTAAAAATTTGGTTATGGATGAAAATTCGACCCTTTTTAAGTAAGTTATTAATGGAAATGTCAAGACGTGTTATACCTATTTGGCAATGTACTCGGGATAAATTTGAGGCTAATAATCTTGAGGAAATTTTTTTTCAAAAAAAGTAAGGCTGATCATGATTGTTAGAACGATGATTAAAGAAGATCTTGCGAATGTTGCCAAAATCCATCACAAGGCATTTTCAAGACAGCTGCACTCAGAAGAATGGCTTTTATGCAATTTTAATGCTTATCCAAGAATTCGATTATTTGTTGCGGAGGAAAAGGAGATTTTAGGTTATGTGCAATGGATAGAAAAAAGCGGATTTCGCAGGGAAGTCGTTTTAGAATTAGAACAAATTGCAGTTCTTCCATCAAAACAAAAGCAAGGGGTTGGATCTCTTTTAATTTCAGAGTCTTTAAAAATAATTAAAAAAGAATTGAAGCAAAGAGATGCAACAATTAAACATATTTTGGTGACTACTAGAACTGATAATGAAGCTCAAAAGCTTTATAAGAAGGTTTTAAATGCACAGGCTGAAGTTGTGATCACTAATTTGTTTTCTGCAGATGAAGTTCTTTTGATTGCTCGGAATCCTTTCATTGAAGCTTAGGCTGAATTTAATGCTCTTAATATAGTTAATTTATGCAGAAAAATATAGAAACTTTTAATTTGATTTTAAGTTCACCTTGTTTAGAAGATCTTTCTGCTCTTGTAGACTTCGAAAATCGAAATAGAACTCACTTGTCAAAATGGGAATCAATAAGCACATTTAAACTTGAAAATAATATATCTCCTGACTTAGCTATTTTACAACGCTTGGAAAATTGGATAAAAGAGTGTGCGGAAGGTAAATCAGTTCGATTTTTTATAAGAGCTAAAGCAAATCCTGAAGTGATAATAGGCTTTTGCAACTTTACCCAAATTTTTCATGGAGCTTTCCAAGCCTGTTACTTGGGTTACAAAATCGATTACGAGTATGAAGGCAAAGGTTTAATGTTTGAGGCTTTAGAAGCCGGCATTAAGCAACTTTTCGAGGGCCTTGGCATTCACAGAATCATGGCTAATTACATGCCCAATAATAAAAGAAGTGCTAAAGTCTTGGATCGCTTAGGTTTTACAGTGGAAGGTTATGCTAAAAATTACCTATTCATTAATAATCATTGGGAAGATCACGTTCTGACAGCCTTATCATTTGAGCAATGGCAAAAAGATACGCGTAAGATAATCTCATCTTTATCTACCCCATATAGCGCAAAGAAATCAAGCCTCATCCCTGAACTTACAGTATTCAATTTTAAAAAAAGTTTGGGTTTCTATACGCAATTAGTAGGCTTTCAAATACTCTATGAGCGACCGGAAAATGATTTTGCAATGCTAGAAAAAAACGATGCACAAATCATGATCGAAGGATTTACGGGCGAAAATCGCTTTGGGTTAACCGGAAAAATTGAAAAGCCATTGGGTCTAGGTATGCACTTTCAGTTACAAGTACAGGACGTCCAGAGCCTTTATCAAACTTTTAAGAATGCGGAATATCCCATCTTCTTTGAAATGGAAGAAAAGTGGTATCGAATTGGAGATCAAAAAATCTGCCATGATCAATTTTTGGTCCAAGATCCAGATGGTTACTTGTTACGTTTTTTTCAGTACAAATTTAACGGAATAGAAATGGATGCGACACAACATTTTCCTACAAAAAATGAAATTGAATTGTTGATGAAAGAAAAAAAAGTCCCAGGCATTTCTCTTGCAATCATTGAGAAGGGTAAAATAGCCTTAAATTTAGAGATAGGATTAAAAAATTCAAAAAACAATGACTCGATTAATACACATACATTGTTTGAAGCTGCATCGCTTAGCAAACCCGTTTTCGCATATGGGTTCTTAAAATTGGTAGAGAAGAAAATATTGGATTTAGATAAACCTTTAGTTGAATATTTCAGCTATCCTGACATGCAAAACGACAAAAAACGGAATTTTATTACAGCCAGAATGGTTTTAAATCATACCTGCGGCTTTCCTAATTGGAGACCAAAAGATGCACCTTTAAAAATTCATTTTCAACCTGGTGAAAGGTTTAGCTATTCAGGCGAGGGCTTTCTATATTTGCAAAAAGTTGTCGAACATTTAACTGGTTTAACTTTAGAAGAATATATGCAGAAAAATGTATTCATTCCTTTGGAAATGAACCATAGTACTTTTATTTGGGTAAATGATAATAAAAAAACTTCTGGTCATGATGCTGAGGGCAATCCAATTGAAAATTGTGTAAACATACCTCAAAATTCAGCATTCACTTTGCACACCAATGCCTTAGATTATGGAAAATTTGTTACTGCTGTGCTAAATGAAGAAGGTCTGAAGTCAGAAACATTTATGGAAATGTTTAAACCTCAAATAAGAGTTCAAGAAGGTTGTATTAATTCTATTGAAACGTATTCAGAGCATCTATCCGATTCCATTTCATGGGGTTTGGGATGGGGACTTCAATGCTCAAAATCAGGAGATTCATTTTGGCATTGGGGGGATAATCATGGATTTAAATGCTTTGTTGTAGGATTTAAAGATTCTAAAAATGCCATTATTATATTTACGAATAGTGCTAATGGTTTGGCATTGATATCAGACGTAATTCAAAAACATATGGCCATTCCTCAACCAGCCTTTGATTGGCTAAAAAATGGATATTTATTGAGCAATCAAAAATTCTAATATTCTAGAGAGTGGAGATATACTAAATGCACTTAAACTTTTTATCACCTCCGCTCCTAAGTCCTTCTTAAGAACTCCAATCTTTTAGTTTTCTTTGAAAAAATCTTTGCCATTTTTAATTAATTTATTTGTAACAGTTGAATCGATTTGAAGTTTCTCCATTCCATTTTCAAAGACACCACCTAAAATTAATCGATCGTTCCAGGGATATATTGAAAACCAATAATTAGAGTCTTCGGGAATATTTTGATATAACATATAATCAACGCCTTTTTGAGGTTGAAAATAAACTAAATGTCCTCGCACAGGAGCAAAATCTTGATCATTGAAGAGATTTCTCGATCCCAAACTTGTGCAATTTATAATTATCTTTTCACTCAAAGAAACTACATCATCTATATTAGAGAATTTCTTAGAGTAAATTTTTGCTCCTTTGGAAACGATTTTAGCATATAGGTCATCCATAAAAATTTTTCCGTCTAAGCCAAGTTCCTGTTTTCGCTTGCCAATTTTTATTATCCCGTTATCAAAATGAACTCTTACAATTCTTTTTTCTGTTAAGCTTTCTTGAAATTTATTTGTTAGATCTACATTGCTATTGCCTAATTTTTTAAAACTATAGCAGGTTAACATTCTAACCCCTGCAAATTCCGGATGCGCAGATGAAATGCAAGCTTTAAAGCGCTGGTTAGAAATTTCTAACATTTTTTTTATTAATTTTTGTTGGTTCTCGTTTTCACTTACAGGAGGACTCCATATGCCCGCGGCAACATTAGATGTAAGGTTTGGGGAAAAATTTTCAGCGTAAATATTTACGGTGTACCCTCTATTCATTAGCTCATAGGCCGTAGCTAATCCAATTACGCCTGCACCAAGTATTGCTACGCATTGTGTCGACTCAAATTGAGGATTATTAATTTTTTCTTGTTCCAAAATAGAGAGAACTTCATGCGCTCCACCTAGAGACAATGTCAATCCAGAACCACCATACCCGTAATTATGAATAAGGATTTTTCCTTCCATTATTTCAGTTTCCAAGCGAATTCCTGATTTACGATAGGGTCGCAATCCCACATTAAAGCCACTAATATTTTCATCAGAAAAATTGGGTGCCCGAAGATAAACATCCTCAATATTTTCATTGTCAACTTCTGGAGTGGAAAATTCGACATTTCCAAATATCTGTTGAGCGGAGATTAGAAAAAAAAGGGTATGATGTAGGATTAAGTTTTTCATTGATTTTCTCTTGAAGTATTAAGATATAATGGCAGATTCAGAATTGAGGGCTTTTTTTGCCATCTTTTCCGACTTTTTATTGTTTTTCATTACCCTGAGTTGTTCGAAAGAATGGACTTGATCCGGAGTTTCTTTCTTAAAGCGTTTGTAATAGAGTTCTTCAATAAATTGAGGTAGTGGGGCCTTCCATCGTTCTTGTTTGTGATTATCTAATTTCCCAAAACCTTTAGGGCCCGTTCCTAAATCTCTAGCCATTTGAATATGCATTTGAGAAAGGCGATGTTTCTTTTTTACTTCTATCCAAGGAAGCAATTCTTGAGATATTTTATTTATTTTCATAATTTCCGTTAATTGCTTTCAAATAAACGCATACATTTCTCAACAGCATCAATAGCTTTACTGGGAATATCTTCTCTACCTATAAGATTTTTGGCTAGGAACTCTTGCAATCAGGTAAACGTTATCTACACCGTTCATGTTATAAGTATTAAATAAATCGTGCGAAATATCTTCATGGAATTTGTGGATGTAGTCGCTTAATTCCCACCAATCGGTTTTTTTATCTTTCCAATCATCAAACTTCTTTGCCAAATCCAAGAGAGCTTGATTAAGCTCCTTTGCATAAGCTATTGTAATAAGTTCTCTTAATCGTTTTCGAGTTTTTTTGCTTAAACTCTATTATAAATTTACCATGAGATGTGGAGATGAAGAATTAAAATTGATCTTAATATTCAAAGTTAACAACGGTAACATTTCTTTCTGAAAAAAACAACGAGCTAATTTAATGATAACAGCATCCCAAAATGACGAAAAAAAATCCAGAAATATTGCAGCTTCAACCTATCTTTTCAGACAAAAAGCATGAATTGACCTGATAATTCCAGATATAATGGACAGTATGATAGAGATAAACTAAAATGCTAGTTGCGGCAGAAAGCGTGGCGAGACTTGGCTGAGTAATCTCCTCGATCTATAAAAAAATCACTCAGTAAAATATGTTCCCCATTTTGTTCCAGAGCGAGACGCTCAGGCTAGTGCGACCGGTATGGCGTTAAGCTAAAAGGTGAAAGTCCTTTATGGGCTCTGGTAAGGAGAACCATTAGTGAAGGCAAGGGTGTCCATCGTGAGGTGGAATCTGAAGAAAGCCGTATACAAA
>JACDGH010000077.1 GCA_013815395.1 Parachlamydiaceae bacterium | reverse complement strand
CTACAGGGATATTCAAAGTATTAACAGGAGGCGTAACGGTTAAATCGATGACCCCAACATTATTAGACTGTTCATGCGCGACATAAGCCCGCGTTTGATCGGGAGTTAAGACAATCGCATCAGGACGGGTGTCACTTGCAATATTAGGCCCGGCTGTATTAGTGAGCAAATTAAAAGGGGTAATTGTGGTGCCAAACGTATTTGTAATAAATAATTTACTATTATCAGAAGTGATGGTGAGTGCATTAAGACCTGGGCCTGGTAATATAGTGGTTCTTACAAGGGTATTAGTTGCTGTACTAATTTCTCTCAACATATTGAAAGTGACACCAGTTACATACACTCGTGTCCCATCAGGACTAACTACTGTAGCTGTAGGCCTTCCTCCCGTCACAATGGTAGTCGGTAAAAGTGTTTGCGTAGCTAGATTAATGACCGAGACGTAGGCTGCTGTGGTATTTACAACATAAGCAAATTGCCCATTAGTTGTAATGGCAATGGACAATGGGTTAGTTCCTACCCCTATTGGAATAGCAACCCCAGCAGTATTCGTTCTCAAATCAATTGGGGTCACGCTATTAGAACCATAGTTAGCAATATAAGCTGTTTGCCCATCCGGAGTTATAGCAATTCCCTCAGGGTCTGATCCTACAGGTATTGGTGCGCCAATTATTGTGTTAGTGGCAATATCAATTGCCACTGTACTATTAATGCCGCTAACGTTTACATAAGCTATTCTTCCATCAGGCGTGATGGCAACCGAACTAGGAGAGTTACCCACGACAATTGAGGCACTAGGGATGTTCGTATTAGTATTAATAGGAACAACGGTATTAGTAGGAAATTGAGTAGTGTAAACATACCAAAATCCTTGATAGGTATAACTTGAAGCTTTAGAAATGCTAGAAACGCCTGATGGAGTTGTGACAAATACAGTCACAGTTGCAGGTGTTTCTAGAGGAGTTATTGCAGTGATTAAATTATCGTTGATAACGTTAAAAGAGACCGCGGCCTTTAAGCCAAAATCGACAGCACTTGCGCCTGTAAAGCCACTTCCTTGAATATTAACAACATTGCCACCTGTCGTAGAACCCACTTTTGGAAAAACCTGTAACACAATAGGTTGGCTAAACAAAGCATAGGAATACATAAAAATTGTAAAAAAAAACATCTTCAATAGTTTGGCCGTATTCATAGGTACCTTTTGTAAAAGTTTGTATTCTTAATTATATTTTTAAATTAATTCCTTTCCTATTTTAAAGCTACTCATTTAAATCCGAGTTTCGCTTCCATTAGAACATTTTATAAATGACATCTTCACATAACGCTCCAGACGGAATTTCAATATTCAATTCATCTATTGCCATCTCATCACTAATTATCCCATCCCGCGCTAACATAAGTAGCAATTGATTAATCGCTCGGTTAAAGGATAATGGGGGAGTTGTCGGATCGCGGCGAAGTGGGTTTGGTACAATTAATGCTAAATTCACGGCCTGGTTGGGAGTCAATTCACTTGCTGAACAATTGAACCAATATTTTGATGCGGCCTCTATCCCAAATACATTATCTCCCCATTCAAAGATATTTAAGTAAATTTCTAAAATTCGCTCTTTGCTTAGATGTCTTTCCATTTCTAAAGCAAGAAGAAATTGCCTCCCTTTCCGCAATAAGTTTCTATCGGGAGAGAGGTATAGGTTTTTAACGACTTGCTGGGTTATGGTACTTCCCCCTGTTACAAATCGATGTTGATGCCAGAAAATATTAAGCGCATGCATAATGCTATACCAATCAATTCCTGCATGTATCCAAAACGTGTTGTCTTCAGAGTAGATAAGTGAATTAACAATAAATGGTGAAATTTTTGACAATGGCACCCATTCCCATTGCAATTGGAAATCGGTCCCATTTTGAAGAGCCTCAGCACGCCTTAACTCTATGAATGCTGTTGTGGTTGGATTAGATAAATCAAGAGCTGAGACTTCAGGTAAAATAATATAAATGATCGAACAAACTAATAGCAAAAAAGCTAAAAGCAATACCAAGACAAAGACAATGCTTCTTAAAATTTTAGCAAATCCATTGAATATTAGAGGAACGGTACGCATAATTTGGAATGTCATTGTTTCCAGCCAAAGTGATTCTTAAAAGGATTAAAATGTTATCATTTTAATCCTTGATTTTATGTAGACACTTTTTTTGATTACATCTATCAGCCCGTATACTTTAATTCTAAAGGCGATGTTGGTGGGCTTAAATTGGAAACGGGCATCGGCGTTAGATTTTAAACACATTCTAGTAGTAGATATAAAATTGTCTTAGGTCATTTAATTGAAGATTGACGGCCTCACTCATTTCTCGTCTTACTTCATTTTCAACAGTTTCACCATATTCAACTTCCCCCACAAATAGCTTTACCAAATGGAGCTTTTCCTCGGACAATCAGCTTTTAATTACTCAACGAGCGTAAAAATTTTTTAACGATAACTGAAAAAATCTCTGGCTGGTCATAGCAAACTGCATGACCAGCTTCTGCGATTTTGGCGACCTTTAAACGTTGATTGATTTCAACAAGTTCTCTGATCATCTCTGGAGAGACTATAGCATCAACATCACCAACGACAAGCAAGCTTGGAATATGGAGATTATTGATCAGCTGCACATAATCAGGATTGGGTGATTTCAAAATCTCAAAAGCATGAATACTCGTTTGAAATCTTGCTTGTACGAATAGCTCAATAAGCTCGCTTGAGCGACGACTATGACGAATTCGACTTTCAGCCAAAAACTCATCCTTTGACAGATTGAGAGTGTGGCGATGCTGAGATGCGACGTCACTCTTATTAACTTCACGCTGACGTTGTGCCGTAAGAAAAGCTGGATCCACCAAAATAAGGCCGCGTAGATGCTTGGGATTTTGACTGGCGACTACAGCTGCCGTCATACCTCCCATCGAGTGTCCAAGTAGTACTGGGGAGGTGAGTCCGAGTGCCTCGCAAAGGCCCATGACCTCGACAGCTAAGTTATTATAGCAATAGCCCTCTTCCGGAGCACTGGAATTTCCGTGACCGCGAGCATCCGGCATGATAACATCGTAATCTTCCTCTAGCGCTCGCGCTAAGGGAGCCCAACATCTTCCATTTAGCATTAATCCATGCAACAAAACAATAGCTGGTTTGTCGCCGCCGGTTCTAAGGTAATGGACGTCAATTCCATTTACTTCACAAGTCTTAGTAGTCCATTTGGCCATATTTTCCTTTCGTTCAAAGACTCGGTTTTTGGAAAAAATAAGGCCTCCTTTCAGAAAAACATCTTTATTTTTCTGGCAATTGCTCAGCTGACGTAAAAAAGGCAGAACACTTTTACCTCAGCCTAGTGAGCAATTGCCATTTCATATAATTTAGTCTTTTTCTTTATGCTCTACTCTAAGAAAAGTAATATGAGCTGTGTCAGTTAAAGAGGTTGTTCTAGGAGGCAGATTTCCGGCAACTAAAGTTACCAAAAACTCTTGGGAGACAATTGCAATTCGATCATGCTCTTTAAGATGAACAATAATAGCTGATGAAGCATTTGTCAAAACTGAATCAACTATAGTGTGATGATCCTTGCTAATTTTAATTAAATTAAATCCATAAGCAGCTCCTACCTCACCTGCATTACCGATAGATGCTAAGCCATAATTGATGAGATAAAACCCTGACTTATCTATCGAAAAGGTACCATCTTCATGATAGCTTATTCCATCCCCTTTATTAACATTTTCAACATTAAAAAGTACATTACCCCCTGCTGGGATTGTGATGTCCCTGTCATTGCGATAGCTTGCAAATACATTTTCTTTATGATGCTTTTTAGCGCTAAAGAAACTTTCCGAACTTTTGCTTTCAGCAAGGTCCGCATTGGCTGAAAAAAAAGCAGGCACTATAAATGTACTTAGCAATAACTTACTAAAAAAATAGGATAATCTCATAAAACCTCCGTAAAAATAAATATTGTTAAATGTGCTACTTCCTTTAGGGTAAAATTCCCAAGAATTGCACGACACTTAGATCCCAATACCGGTTGATAAACTTAAAAAAGATAAAGATCAACTTTTTTTTAAAATAAAAAAATTACAAATTTAATTTTTTTTGAATTCAAAACGCAACTTCTAAGGGTGCTCATCTAGATAGTGAAAGATAGCAATTACTTTACTTTTTTTACGGCCTAGTTCTAATCAAGGCTCAAATGTGATAAATAATGACAGATGACGTAGAGATCAACTTCGGATGACTTATTAAGGATATTTGTTCCCTAATTGGTCCATCTTAATTATTCACTCGCTTCATGCGAAAGGCCACCGCATTTTTTAACTGAATTCCAAAAACGTTTTCTGTTATGATTTGCTCCTTTGGGTGAAAATTATTTAAGGAGCGTAAGATTAAAATTATTGACACCTCCTATATAACAGCCGAAAAAGTAACCGTAGAAGCTGCAGTATAAATTTTAAGTTTTTATGAAAAATAAATATAAATATACTTCTAATCAGAATTATGAGGATTACTCTAGCGGACGAGTGATTTATGGAAATCCAGGAGCTACGAATTTTCCTGTACGTTTAAGTAGCGAAATTTTCCAACATTGTATTTGTTACTTACGTAATAAAGGCATAATGGGGCCTTACAGAATCTATGATCCTTTTTGTGGAGTAGCTTATTCTTGTACTATTTTAGGATTTCTTCATAGAAATGATATAATTTCAATAACAGCTTCAGATACAAATCAAGACGTATTAAAATTTGCAAATAAAAATCTATTGCTTTTAACACCAGAAGGTTTAATTAGGCGGATAGAAGAATTAAATAATTTAATTAAAAATTATAATAAAGATTCACATAAACAAGCATTAGAAAGCGCTTATCGTTTGCAACTTAAAACGCATCTAAGCCCTTTAGAGATTAGATGTTTTCAACAAAATGCAATTATAGAAGAAAATTTGTTACTTCAAGAAAAATATGAAATCGTTATTACCGACCTTCCCTATGGGCGACTTACACAGTGGGACGTTCCTGTATCTGCTGAAAATTTTTCGCAATGTTTTTTAGATAGTTTAAAAAACAAACTTAGTGCAACAGCAATTTGTGCTCTAATATTTGAGAAAAAGCAATCCATTTCTTTTCATGGTTATAAAGTTATAAAAAATTTTATATTTAGCAATAGAAGAGTAGTTTTATTGCAATTAGATGATGGTCTTTTATGAAAAAAACTATCTTTGGCCCAAGGTTGATTATTATATGTGGTTTGCCAGGTTCAGGGAAAACTACATTAGCCAAAAAGCTCGAAAAAAAACTTCATGCAATTCGCTTTGCTCCTGATGAGTGGATGGATATTCTTTCATTATCCCTCTATGACGAAGAAAGGCGTGGAAAAGTAGAAGCATTACAATGGAAATTTGGTCAGGAGCTTCTTAAACTCGGCCTTATTATAATCATTGAGTGGGGAACTTGGGGGAAATCTGAAAGAGATAATTTGCGACTCACAGCCCGAGCAATTGGTGCTACGGTTGAATTGCATTATCTCTCTGTATCTAAGGATGTCCTATTTAAAAGAATTCAACATCGCGATATGGAAAATCCTTCGATAACAAGAGATCAGCTTGAAGCCTGGTTCGAAGCATTCCAAGCACCGACATTTGAAGAAAAACAACTCTTCGACAAGCCTCTAATTGAAAATTACAAGTGTGATTTCATTGATAAAGGTTAAAATAATGATTAGTTTCTGATTTTACTATTTATAGATGGTGGGCCATCGACGAAGTGATACAGCCATCAGATGACGCAGAGATCATCTACAAATGGCTTCAGAAGGATATTCTTACCCTACGAGCCTCCTTGGTTGAGACAATCTTTTTTGGCATTAGAATGTTTCAGTCAGGAACAAAAAAGGAACCTTCTTTAGCTGAAATTTTTGGGCTTGTTTACCTTACAGGTCATTTTTCCTTCCTATGTGTTCTCTGTAATCTTTGTGGTAGTTTTTTACCACATAGATCACAGAGAACACATAGGGGTATTCAATGACCGAAAGTTTCCTCTCTGAAGTTGAATACCGCCAAATTTTTAAGGTTTAGGCATTGCTAAGGATTCATTCCCGCTTCTCCACTCAATATAATCTTTTAATACTTGAGCATCAAAAGCGAGTTCATCCCATGGGATGTTTTCTAATGCAACGACAAAGGCTTTTGCAGCATCATCTCCAGCTATTGGCCGCTAAAAAGCTTTTGCTGTATGTGCCACTTCAACGAATGATGTCTAAAATCTCTTGTGGAATCAGAGTAAACATGGAATTGTCTTAGGTCATTTAATTGAAGATTGACTTCTTCCATCATTTCTCGTCTTATTGCATTTTCAACAGTTTCACCATATCCAACTTTCCCCCCAGGAATAGCTTTGCCAAAGGGAGCTTTTTCCTCGTTCGATCAGCACGATCCCTTTAAATGAACCACCCTCATGCACTTCGATAATTGCTGTCGTTGTAAGAATTGGTGGTTTATGTACTTGCGTTACTGCCTGTGAGTCTGCATACCCCATTAAAGGGGCTATAGCTAAGGCTAATAATATAAAATATTTATTCATTTTTCATTTATTCTCTTCTAATGCAATATAAACTTTAACTTCTGGATTATGTTGAGGATCGAAATCACTGGGATAAACTTCAAAATCGCTTGTATAAGAGCGAGGTAAATTCGATTTCCAAATATCTTGCCATGCAGCAATTAAGCCTTGAGGAAATTCACCATTAGTTGAGAATACTGCATATTTTGATTCGGCAATTATTTTTCCAACAAGCCCTTCGGGCACTTGTTCTAAACTAAGAACTTCACATCCAAGAATCCACGAATACGGCTTAGTATAGTCTCCTTCGTAGTCGGTATAAAGTGCTAGAATATCTCCATTAGCTTTGTTTGGAATTTTCAAAACAATGTTCTCTTTGAAGAATCTATCCTTATGAGCTGGCATAGCTAAAGAGCACTCTTCATTATTAGTTCTCAATTCGAGCCCAATAAAAAATTTTTCTTTTTGGTGCTCGATCTTTTGGTTCATTGTTACTCCTTGGATAGAAAGGATTGTTTTGTCAGCGCAATTGCCCCATGAAAAAGTAAGGCTAAGAGCAAGCAGACACAGATTTTTGATTTTCATAATTTCATACTCCGCATCTATCTAAATTCTTAATCGATGCCAAAATATAGCAAAAATTGAGTTGCAATTCAGCTAAAATCGCTTCAACCTAAACGGATAGGAAAGATAGCTTTGAAATTTCAAATTTAAAAATTATTTTAATTAAGATTTAAATATAAAAAATGCAGCTAAAACAATGAAGATGAAACCAATAAATTGATTTATTCTTATAGGTTCATTAAGGTAAAAGTACGAAAAAAAACAAAAAACCACTAACGTTATTATTTCTTGAATTGTTTTCAACTGTACCGTTGAGAATTCATAACTTCCGATTCTATTTGCAGGAACTTGGAAGCAATATTCAAAAAATGCAATTCCCCAACTTATCAGAATTGCGAGAATTAATGGAGAATTTCGATATTTCAAATGACCATACTAGGCAAAAGTCATAAAAATATTAGATAATATTAATAAGGTAATAGTAGTCATTAATCATAATCTTTTATTTTAAAATTTTCATTTTTCACAGCAAACAAAATTGGGATGGCAGTGAGCTAAATATCCACAGAAAAAATGATTAAGGACATTAAAAAAACGTCATATAAAAAACCCATTAAAGCACTTCCTATAAACCAAAATAACCCAAACCAGATATAACGTGCATCTTACAGAGGATGATAAATATTTAAATAGCTAATTTTTTGTATTATAAATTTTCCCTCTTGATTTACTAGTAAGTCATTCAATTGCGTAAGCTAGCTAGGAATTACGGTAGCTCATGTGGAAGTGCCGATTGTAAAAGCCATAGCAACATTACTAGATGAAATATACCTAGAAAAACGTCCCATTTGATCCTTTTTGCTGTAAATGTTTGTGTTTTATTTAAATACTGATGAATTCTATTTCCTAACGAGTTGCATATTACGGCGAGATACAGCAAAGAAAAACCAATTTATAGGATCTAAGCCAAAAGACTGTTTCTTAATCGAGCAGCAAGGTTGTTTTTTAAGAGGTTTTGGGGCCAGACTGCATAGACACTCAATGGCTCCATTTGCCATTCAGGAAGGACTTCTACGAGCTTGCCTACCTTGATATCGTTCTCAACCAAGAAATCGGGAGGAGAACTCAAACCTGCCCCCTCAATGGCAAGTTGGTAAGCCGCATCCACTGAATCGCACATTAAATTTGCTTGGTAGTTGACAACGATGATCTTTCCAGAGCTGTTTTTAAACTGACGTGATAGAGGGAGCATCTCAATCCCAATCCAACCCCAATTGCACAGCTCCTCCGGTTTTTTAATCACGGGCATTTTTTCAAAAAAGGATGGGGAGCAAACGAGTTTTCGACCAAAGGAAAATAGTTTTTTTGCCATTAAACCGCTCTCTTTGAGGGCTCCGATCCTGATACCAAGATCAAACCTCTCTTCTATTAAGTCGACTACTTTATCGGTAAAGTTAAGATGAAGTTTGACATTTGGTAACGCTTTGCAAAACCGAGCAATCTTCTCTATCAAGCCACTGCGTACTAAAATCGATGGCATAGTCACTTTCAACGTTCCAGATGGATTTTTAGCTGCCGGCAAGATTGCATCAAGACCAAATTCAATGGCTTCAAGCATTTTTTTCGATGCTTCATAAAGCAGTTCTCCCTCTGCGGTTAAAGACATCTTGCGAGTGGAGCGATATAAAAGAGTCAGGCCCAATTTTTGCTCAAGTTGCGCAATATGATGGCTCACCACTGAAGGGGAAAGTCTTAAAGATGCGGCGCACCCTCTAAAGGAGCCCGTTTCAATAGTCTTGGAAAAGATAGCAATCGCTTTAAGTTCATCAAACATTTGATCGATCCATTAGAACAGTTAATTCTGATTATACCAGATTATCATTTAATCTAAAATAGGATAACTTATGCTAAAAGGGAGATAACATATGTCGGAGAATAAATGTGTAGTGATATTAAATGAAAATTTGCCCTTAGGGCAATTAGTGAATTCGGCCGCCGTTCTGATGATGAGCATGGGTAAACTTCATCCAGATTTAGTAGGCCATAATTTGGAAGATGGCTCAGGCCATCTGCATCTAGGGATCACAACTGTCCCTCTACCTGTCTTAAAAGGAGCAGGCAAGCTAAAAGAGATACGAGAGAAAATCAAACTTCATGAAGGAGAATTGACTGTGGTCGATCTAATCGACGCTACCTCCACCACTGCCTCTTATGAAGAGTATGCTGCGCAGCTAAAAATGAGCGCATTAGATGTTTTGAACTATCACGGTATGGCCATCTTTGGCAACCGTAAACTCGTCAATAAATACACGGGTTCTTTGGGATTACTTAGATAATTTCATTCATCTTCCCGTATTTTAATTAAATCTAAAATGATAATTTTTCTTATGTAGTTAGGTTAAAAGAGGAATTCAAACCCGAATTCCTCTTTTGCCGGTTACTTTTTTCTCTACGCGGATGTTGCACCTAATCTTCCGCCCAAAATATCGGGTCGTGCATTCAAAGAAGCCGCAAACATACGACTAGTTGAAAGCATAGATTCAGTCGAATCTTTACTATCGATATATTCGCTCAAACTAGCCATTGTTTGTGAAAGTCTAGGCTCATCCGTAGGTAAAAAGTTTTTAATTTGGGCTAATAGACGATCGATCGTTGGCTTGATAGCCGGATCAATATCATCCGTGCCTCCATC
>JACDGH010000363.1 GCA_013815395.1 Parachlamydiaceae bacterium | reverse complement strand
AATTACAATAAATTAAATACCCAATAAATAGTATATTTTTTAATTTTCGCTCCATTGTTCTTAAGCTTCAAGTTTTTTAATCAACTCAATTTTATTTTTCACTTTAACTTTCTCAAATATGTTTTGAACGTGCTTAGTTACAGTGCCCTCTGCAATAAAAAGAGATCCTCCTATTTCTTTATATTTATATCCCTGACTGATTAGTTTTACAATATCAATCTCCCGTGCTGTCAGATTAAAAATTCTACAGTTCTGCTCAAATTTATTCGTGTCGTTTACTGATGATGCCGAATCCTGCACACTTAGCACTTCCATTGCGCTATTTAGTAAAGCCCTCCTTTGCCGATAAACATTACCAAGAATGGATTCAATTTTTTTTATTAATTCCTGTATTGAAAATGGTTTTTGAATGAAGTCAATTGCTCCAAGCCCAAGACCTAAAAGCTTGTCTTGCTTTGTAGATTTTGCAGAGAGAAAAATAAAAGGAATATGATTATAGGCGGGGTCATTAGCTATGATTTTTGCGAAAGCATATCCATCCAGTTTATCCATCATAACATCTGTAATAATCAAGTCAGGAAATAGTTTGATTTCTTTGAGCTTTCTTAAAGCGTCATTACCGTTCAGAGCAGCAGAAACATTATAATTCTCTATTAGCTTGATAGAAAGATAATTCACCATTGATAAATTATCTTCAACGATTAGCAACGTCTTTTTGGTTGCATCATGCTTAGATTCCTCAACACTAATCTCATCTAATATCGAGGGTGTATAATTTTTGGGCTGCCTTACAGATATGATATCATCAAGGGATAAAGGGTAATTCTCAAGACTTATGGTAAATTTTGTTCCCCTGTCTAAATCGGGGATGCTTTGAATTTGAATGTCGCCGTTTAAATCCTCTACAACTTTTTTCACGATCGGTAGCCCTAATCCCATGCCTTGCATATTCCCCTTTGCATTTGTAATTTGATAGTAGGGCTCAAATATTTTCTTGCGTATTTCAGGCAAAATGCCCATACCACAATCTTTGACTGAAAACACTAGTTTATTGCCAACAGTTTTTAAAAAGATGTCTATAATGCAATCATCATCCGAAAATTTGATCGCATTTTCAATCAGGTTTATTATAATTCGATCTATGGATATAGGGTCAGCTTTGACAAGTATATTATCTTCAATGTTTTCATTTATTGCAATGTTTCTTTTTCTAGAAAATTCTTTAAAGAGCAATAGATTATCACGAAGTAATTGGGAAAAATCCGATACCTGTTCATGATTGTAAATCGGAATTTTTTTATTGAATCTTTCTAAATCAAAAAAATTAACAATATTGTTTGAAAGCTTATCAATATTTTTTTTTATAATAGTAAGTTCTTCAGAATTTCCTTTTTTACTAATGTATTCATCTAAATAATTATTGATTAAAGTAAGCGGGGTTTTAGTTTCATGAGCGAGGTTAATAAAAGTATAGGTTTTCTCTTCATTGATTCTTTCGAGTTCTTGAGTTCTTTTATCCACTTCTTTTTTTAAAGTCATGTTCCAATTTGAAAGCTGGATTTCAGAAGCAACCAATTTTTGATGCTCAATTCTTAAGTTTTCGATATGTCTCTTTACTTCCAGGGATAACAATAATAAAAATCCCGTATTTGTTATAGATGCTTCAATAGCTTGTCCAAGATTGAAATAATCAATAAACGGCAATCCTATCCACGATGCGATGCTTAAAAAAAGAACGATAAGTTCTTCCTTTGATTCGTGTGTCTTGAATTCGTTTTTATATTTGTATTTTATAGATTTTACGAGAGAATAAATAATCCACAAGGCATATAAAACAGGTAGGGCAAGTATCTTTTTTGCTGTACTAAGTTCACCAGATAGCGCAAGCACAAGAATGAAAATAAAATATGGAAGAATAAGAAATAAATAAACTCCCTTATAGGCCTGGAACTTCATTTTCTCCAACCCGAAAGCTTTATATACATAATAAGGAAAATAACAAGGAGTAATAAATCCGGTGGCATAAGCAACTGACTCTTGCACGAAATATGAACCTGGCAAATTAGGATCAGGTAACAAT
>JACDGH010000076.1 GCA_013815395.1 Parachlamydiaceae bacterium | reverse complement strand
ATCCAGCACAGCTGGATCGACTATTGATGAACCAAGAATATGAAACACCTTTCCTTTATCGGAATCGAATCCATCATAAAGCTTTGGATAGGGTGCATGGGGATAAAATATATGTATCTGGCAGTTCTGGATTTGAAATAGCAAATTGGATGGGGAAAAGATTAGGTCTAGAGGGGAAAAATGACTCTCTTTCGGAAGGATACAATGTCCTTAATTTTGCCGTCTCTTTAGCCTATGATATGGGATGTTACCCAATTATTATGGTTGGGGTGGATTTAGCCTATAGTCAAGGGCTTTCTTACTCCTCAGGGATCAATAGCCACCCTTTATATGATAGAAGGAATAGTTTTCGGACAAAATCTGATGAAGAAGTGATTTTGGATAAGAAGGATATCTACGGTCAGCCAATACGTACTTTATGGAAGTGGGTTAGAGAGGCATTGTGGTATGGATTATTTACATTAGAGCATTCTGATGTGCTTTTGATTAATGCTACAGAGGGTGGAATTGGCTTTCCCGATATCCAAAACAAATCGTTAACTGAAGTTGCAGCTCAATATCTTGTGAAACACTATGATATCCCCACATGGTTGCATGGAGAAATTCAAAATACCCATTGGCCTCATGAGGTGAATGAAACTAAAATCACTTCTTTGCTCAAGCAGTTATCAGAAAGTTTAAAAAGATGTGTTGAAAAGTACAAATGCATTGAAAATGAATTGGCAGTGATCCCTCAATATATCCCTAATGACAACATCAGTGATCGAATACTTAAAATTGTCGATGAGTTGAAAAACGAAGAGGCTTTTCAAGCGCTACTTCGAAATATTGAAGAATCCAGCTTTCATTTCACAAGTTTGGAAAGGCAACGTTTGGAGGATCCCCAAAAAAACATATCTTTAGATGAAAATGCCTTACGAAAAAATACTTTGGACCTTGCTCACTATGGACTTTTAAGAAAAACCGCTTATAGCAATGCATTATTGATCGATGAGATACTTAATACTAAGAAAGATTTAAATCTTAAAACGGCATTGCCTCAAGTCAAATCTTTGCCTTCTGATGAAGAGATTTATGTTTTTGATGAACAGTACTTGACGTTGCGTGATCGCGAATTGGATCTTAATTATTCAGAAAGTTTTCCTACGGATTCATATCTACGCAAAGAAACGATTTTTTATCCAGAAGGAACTCTAAAATTTGAACAGTTTTATCAAGGAATGCTCTTGCATGGACCCTCCACATTTTTCAGTAAGAATGGCAAGGTGCTCGCTCGAGCATGGTTTATTCATGGACAACAGCAGGGGAAAATGCGAGCTTATTTTTCCTCAGGCCAATTGCACAGCATACTGTGCTTTCGTGATGGACAAAAGCATGGCAAGCAGGAGTATTTTTATCGCAGCGGAGCTTTAAAAACTGTCTTATATTTTAAATTTAGTTTATTGCACTCAGAGACTGCACCAGCATGCACACTTTATCATGCCAATGGTCAAATGGCTAGGCGGCAATATTATATCAACGGTCAGCGTGAAGGCTTAGAGCAGATCTGGAATGAGAGTGGCCAGTTAGAGATTGAGGCTGAATATTTGCGCAATCATCCGATTGGAGCAGCAAGACAGTGGCATTCAAATGGACAGATAGCGCGTGAAATTATTTATAATGGCAATTCCGAGAAAATAAGTGCTCATTATTGGAATTCTGAAGGAAAGCCGATTTCTGAAGGGGAGCCTGAGGAAGAGTCTTATTTTGAAGCGCTTTCAAAAAAGGCCGGCAATCTGACTCAATCATTAGAAGATGTTTTGTTAAAAGTCTCAACTTTAACGCCAAATATTGAATCTTTGAATGTCCCTGAAAAAGGGAACACACAGCCGGATTTTTCTGAAGATCTAAAAGATTTGCAAGATGAAATGAATCGTCTTCAAGAGCTTAGTCAAGCTTTGGATCGTGAATCAGCAGTTGAAAATGCGCAAGAATGTGGATTAGACCCCTCTAATCGACTTTCCTTTGAGCAGCAATTAATGCATAAGCATCGAAAAATGACCGATCAGATGCAATCTATTGACGAAGGTCTTAAGGATATGTTAAAAAACTTGCTCGAAAGCCAGAAAGATGATGAAAATGAACGATAAACTTTTCCAAAAGAATGTTGCCCTATGGGCAAAGTCATGTCCAAAGGAAGCTGTAATGCTTCCCTACGCCGACTGTCAGTGTTTTGAAGCATGTTTAACGGACTCTGGCGAGCCTAATCTCAAACGATTATATGGCAGTTCAATCATCTTCTATCATGCACAAGAAGGGGCTGCATCTGAGGCGGAAGCTTGGTTTGAAACTGTGCCAAAGAAAGATATCCCTTTGCTGATGGTTTATGGAGTAGGTTTAGGATATTATTATGATGTGGCAAAAAAATGGCTTAAAGAAGATTCAAAGCGGTATTTAATCTTTTTGGAAGATGATCTAAGCATCATTCACAAATTGTTTGAAACTCAACGCGGCACAGAGATTTTGCAGGACCGACAAGTGCAGTTGCTACATTTTAGTAATCTGAAAGATGAGGAAGGCACCCTTGAGGTATTGTATTGGAATTTTGCTTTAACGCGCATAGCTGTATCTGCTTTGAGATGTTATGCTGAGAAGAAAGGGCATTTTTTAGAGCAGCTTCGCCATAAAATTGCGCATGATGCGGCTATTAAGAATGCTTTAGTGGATGAATATATGCGTTATGGGGGAGCTTTCTTCATTAATTTTTATCAGAACATGTTATATTTGCCGCAATCCTACCTAGGCAATCGGTTTTTTGGGAAATTTTTTAAAGTCCCAGCAATCATTTGTGGAGCAGGACCTTCTTTGTCAAAAAATGTGGCTCTTTTAGGGTCATTGTTAGATAAAGCCGTTGTCTTTGCCGGAGGATCGGCATTAAATGTTCTTAACGCCGCGCGCTTTCAACCTCATTTTGGTGCGGGCATCGATCCTAATTCAATGCAACTAGCTCGCCTTTCCTCCAGCCAAGGTTATGAGGTTCCATTTTTTTATCGCAACCGCTTATTTCATGAAGCCTTTCATATGATTCATGGTCCTCGCTTATATGTTACAGGTTCGGGAGGGTATGATGTTGCGGAATATTTTGAAGAGAAATTTGATATCAAAGCAGATTTTCTTGATGAAGGTCACAATGTAGTCAATTTTTGCGTTCAGGTAGCCCAAGAAATGGGTTGCGATCCGATTATTTTTGTAGGCATGGATCTTGCTTTTACGGGTATGAAAGAGTATGCCCCTGGAGTGGTTGAAGACGCCACAATTTGTCAAACCAAAATTCTCGATATTGAAGATGAAGATGATAGGGCTCTACTAAAGCATGATATTCATGGAGAGCCTGTTTACACCTTATGGAAATGGATAGCAGAAGCTGAATGGTTGGGAAATTTTGCTAAAGAGCATCCTGCGATTACAATGATTAATTGCACCGAAGGGGGGCTTGGATTTCCTGATATTCCTAATAAAACGCTGTGTGCAGTTGCTGAGAAGTATTTACACCGCACCTATGAGCTTAAAAATCGTATTCATGGTGAGACACAAAATAGTATTATGCCACAGGTTACTGACTCTACCATGGCAGAAATTATGGAGGAGTTAGTGCAAGGATTGAAACGCACATATTCCTATTTGCAGGTATTGATTGCTGAGTCCGAAGCTGCGATTATTAAAATCAAAGCTGGACAGGAAATTCCGGGTCAATCGGGTAAGGCAGCCTTGGCTGAAATTGAACTGGCTGAAGAGCCGGCATACAAATATGTCGTAGATATTTTTAATGCAGTTTATAGTCGCATGCTCAACCGCGAATTGCATGAAATTAATACACGCAGATATTCAGAAAAACTACGCATAATAAAAAGGCTCACCCTTAATATTCAAAAACTTTCATTTCTACGCGATGTGACTAACGTAAATATTGAGCTAATTGACTACGCCTTTAAAGAAAAAAACCACCGCATTAAAAACAAAAAATTGCAAGAGCAGTCAATGCCGTTAGTAAATCAGAAAGGAGATAGTCCCGCAGAATATAGTTACGAAGAACAACGCTTTTACATTAAAGATATTGAGCTTGAAATATTTGTGGATGAAGCTTTTGCGCCGGCCTTGATTCCAAAAGGGGAGTATAAGGATGGTCAAATTCTTTCTAGTGGACATCGCTTGCGTGTTTTTTATGATGCTAATTGGAAGTTATCGGAATGTTATTTGGAATTAAATAGTGAAGCCTGTCTACAAGATGGTCAATGTGTATTATTTTATCCGAATGGTTTAAAAAAAGAAGAATTATTCTATCGAGAAGGGCACCTGCATGGCCCTTCAACCTTTTGGACGGAAAGTGGTCAAGTTTTAGCTAAAAGCTGGTTTTTAAATGGACAGCAATTAGGAAAGAGTTGCTGGCATTATCCTTCGGGCGCCTTATATAGCCTGCAGCGTTATCAGGGAAATCAATGGAATGGCCAGCAAGAATTCTATTATCAAAATGGATGTTTGAAATCATTGATGTCTTATGAAGAAGGTCAAATTGTTGGAGAACCATTGCTATTAAATGAAGATGGCTCATCTGCTAGAGTTTGTACAGATGTCTGCACAGAGAGCAGAGATGTATTAAATGATCAAAATTTTCCTTGTAAAGATGAATAAGTTTAAATGAAAAAATAGAGCAGAAAACATTTTAGTTAAATGGTCTTTTAGTACTCCAGGGCTTCATAGGTGCTAACAAATAAGGTAGTTAGGGCGTTTCGCCCTGCTTTCCGTATATCAAGGAGGCGAAAATCACAAAACGCCGCTTAAAGATTTTTACTTAAATTTACCCGCCTAGTATCGCTCTGCTCCCTCCTATAAATCATATGTGATGAAATGCTTAGGGGGTTTTTCTTATATTAACTTGTCTAGGGCGAAACACTCTTACAAATCTTTTAAGGAGCCTTTTCCTTATTACCTTATAGCAGCGCTTACCGGGTTTCACCGATGTGTTATCGCTGTATTTTCTGCCGCCATATTTATTTTTGCTCGAATAAACTTGCTTTGTTATTTATTTATGGTTTTTATTATATTTTAGACATTTAATTAAAATACAATTTATTTTTATTTATTTTTTTTCTTAATATTTACTTAATATTAATATTAAAAAATTGACGTATACTCCACTAATGTTCTTCCAAGGCGGGTAGGTTAGAAGGCAAAGCCTTGGGGTGCGAGAATCTCCTCCTTTTACAAGATATTATCTCAAGTTATGATTATGATGGCGGGAAATACAGCGGTTCACCGGCTTTTTGCCAATGAGTCATTGCTGTATTTTCTGCCATCATATTTAATTTTCAATCAACTTATTGAATAAAGTCTAATTTAAGCTTGCTTTTGTCATTTTATTGGATTATCTTATAGGCTTCTTGTAAAGAACTTAAAACATAAGGAGTCAACGATGATTATTGTACAAATTGCTGGCCGTCTTGGACGCGATCCTGAAACTCGCTTCACGCCCTCCGGTCTAAAAGTCACGAATTTAACTATTGCCACATCAGTGCGTAAAGGCGGAAAAGAAGAAACTGTTTGGTGGCGTGTGACAATTTGGGGCGAACGCTTCGATAAAATGATTTCTTTTTTAAAAAAAGGTTCAGCGGTCATTGCCATAGGCGAAATGACTAAACCAGAAATTTGGACTGATAAAGAGGGACGCCCACAAGTAAATCTTGAGTTGACTGCAGACATCATTCGCTTTAGTCCTTTCGGTAATCCAGATTCCAGCAAACAAGAACAAACAGGCACGCAAACCTCTCAAGCACAGTCTAACTTCGGCAATGAAGGTGGGTATAATGATGCTGGTGGAAATGGAAATGGAAACGTGTCAAGCTATGGCAGCCCATCCTCATCAGGTAACTCGCAATACGGCACTGCACAAGGCGCTTCTACAGCGAGATTTAATCAATCCATTCCGCATAATGAAGAAAATCTTCCTTTTTAATGAACTATAACGCTGGAGCCCCTGTCAAATGATGTTTGCTGCTGTTACTACACTTAAGTCGCGAAAAAAATCGGACCTCCTGGTTGTGCCTTTCTGGAAAGGGAAGAAGCATGCTGAAGCCGCTGTTGATATTATTTCATTAAAACAACATCTTGATTCACCTTTAGCCACAAATGACTTCTATGGAAAGGAAGGTGAAGTATTAATACTTTATGTTTCAGGAGAACCGGAAAAGCGCATTGCCCTTCTTGGTCTTGGCTCGCATGAGTCGATTACCGTCGAAAAATTGCGCCGCGCTTATGCAGCGATCACAAAAAATTGTATTCATAAAAAAATTACTGAAATAAACGTTATGCTGCCGGAATCTTCTGCGCTAGCAAAAGAAGATCTTATTCGTGGTTTGGCAGAAGGCCTCCTTTTGCCAAACTATGTGTTTACAACTTTAAAGCATGACTCTATAAAAGAGTCTCCACCGGTCCTGCTTCAGAAAGCCACTTTTGTTGGTGGATCTAAGCAAGATGTGGCCCTCGCTGATAAATACGCCACAATCTGCCATGCTGTCGATTTAGCTCGCGATTTAGTCAATGGCAATGCCGATGATATCACGCCGCAATACCTGGCTGCAGTGGCTCAAGGCTTAGCTAAAACTTGCAAAGATGTTAAAACCACAGTATTTGATAAAAAACGAATTGAAAAAGAGAAAATGGGATTGCTATTAGCTGTTAATAGAGGGTCCTTTCGTGATCCTGCTTTTATTATCACGGAATACAAGGGTAATCCAAAATCATCCGACCACACTGTCATTGTAGGCAAAGGGATTACTTTTGATACGGGTGGCCTCAATTTGAAGCCCACAGGGTCAATGGAGACGATGAAGTGTGATATGGCTGGTGCAGCCGTCGCTTTAGCAGTTATTCAGGCCGCCGCCTCCCTTGAGCTTAAAATCAATGTCACCGCTGTGATCCCTTCCACTGAAAACAGTATTGGATCGCAAAGCTACAAGCCTGGCGATGTGTATGTGAGTTATGCAGGCACAACCGTTGAAAATGGTAACACAGATGCAGAAGGACGTTTGGTATTAGCCGATGCCCTGGCTTATACTGTGAAAAATCTTAAACCTTCCCGTATTATTGACTTGGCTACATTGACAGGTGCCATAGAAGTTGCTCTTGGCAATGAAGCTACGGGGCTTTTCTCAAATAATGACGTTTTGGCAGATCTACTTATCCGCTTCGGTTGTGAAACACACGAGCGCGTTTGGAGAATGCCATTGTACGAGGAATATAAAGACCAATTAAAATCTGATGTTGCAGATATTAAGAGCACGGGTGGTCGCCCGGCTGGAAGTATAACGGCTGCGCACTTTCTGCAGGAATTTGTGGAAAAAACACCTTGGGCTCACCTGGATATTGCCGGTACAGCCTTCTTGTCCGATGGTAAACGATATTTACCTAAACACGCCACTGGAGTGGGTGTGCGGCTACTGATTTCTTTATTGGAAAATCTATAGGCTAGCAAATGATGGGAAGCGTTTTGCATTTTCGCGACAAAGTACCTGTAGTTGTTTTAGGAGCGACAGGTAGTGTAGGTCAGCGATTTATTGAGTTGCTTGCAAAACACCCTTGGTTCGAAATAATATCTATTTCAGCTTCCGAACGATCTGTGGGTAAGCAATATAAAAATGCTGTCAACTGGCTAATGCCCACGCCTTTACCTCAAGACATAGGCGACATGGTGATTACACCATGTCAGCCAGGTATGCCACGCGCCTTGGTATTTTCAGCTTTGGATAGTCATGTTGCTGGTGATATCGAATCCCAATTCGCTCAAGCGGGCTTCTTGGTTGTTTCTAATGCTCGCAATCACCGCATGCAGTCCGATGTGCCCTTGCTTATCCCTGAAATAAACAAGGACCATCTCGAACTTTTAAAATTACAAAGTTATATGCCGGGAGGGATTGTTACTAATCCTAACTGCTCTACAATTGGACTAGCTTTGGCCTTAAAGCCGCTTCACGATCGCTTTGGAGTGGCGGCTGTGCATATTGTTACCATGCAAGCTATATCAGGCGCGGGGTATCCAGGGGTTCCTAGTATGGATATTTTGGATAATGTGATCCCCTACATAAATGGTGAAGAGCATAAAATCGAAACTGAGCCGTTAAAAATTCTAGGAAAACTTGAAAATAACCACATTGAGCCAGCCTCTATTAATATCAGCGCTCAGTGCAATCGCGTGCCGGTTTCAGATGGGCACATGGCAAGCGTTTCTATAAAACTAAAGACGAAAGCATCTAGGTCTGAATTGATTGAGGCTTGGCGCGGATTTACTAGTGAAGTGTACCCGATGGGACTACCCCTCGCTCCTCAACAGCCTATCCATTATTTTGAACAAGAAAACTATCCGCAACCCAAATTGCATCGCAATCTGGAAAAGGGCATGGCAGTGAGCATTGGACGCTTAAGGGAATGTTCTATAATGGATTTTAAGTTTTCTTTATTATCCCATAACACCCTACGTGGTGCTGCAGGAGGAGCTGTGCTGTGCGGCGAGCTCCTCCTGAAAACAGGACGTATTTTTTGGTAGTTATTTCTTCGATTTTATGAACGAATCAAACCCCATCAAGGTCGAAGTCTGTAAGCAAATGTTTTTTTTCGACTAGATTAAAAAGGATACTTATTTCTGTTGTTAGCAAATTCCTTTGCAAGGTAGGTAAGCAGCTGGCATAGGGTGCTTGCTGCTTAAGATGTTTGCAAGCCTCTTTAGCTATTTTAAAATATGCTATGATAGTTTCCGTATCTTTCATATTTTTCATATCAGATAATTCTAGTTTAATTAATTTCATATAAGTTGTAATAAGTTTTTCACTTGCTTCTACATAAGAAATTAACTGAGTTTCATCAAATTTATGATGCAAAGCAATGTTGTATTCTTTAATCGCAAGTGTCAGAAGCGTTTTGGCTGCATCTTTTGTGAAACCCAGCTGATTAGCTAAAAGAACGCACCAATTTCCTTTTTGAACTCTTGCTGAAAAAGAAACTTCAGCTGTTTCACTAGCATCTATCAGATTAGCAAATGACGCTGAGACTTTTTTCTCGATGTTAGATAAGTCAACATTTTCTGCTTTGGCTGAATTAACCTGATTATAAATATTTTCCGTAGATGTTTTTGAAATTTCCATAAAACTCCTTTAAAATTAAAATTAATGCTTTTCCACTTTCTTTTTGTTTTGTAGTTATTTACTTTAATCTATTTTGGCATTTTTTATCTAATATCTTTATGTGTGCCGTTAGCCAATTGATTAATAATGATTTTAACCAGCTAGCATGTGGCGCTTGCTTCTTAAGATACAAACAAGCTTCTCTAGCAATGCTAGAATAGGTTACAGCCTCATCAATGTTATTGTCACTTAATTCTAATTGAATGAGTGTTAAATAAGCTTTAATGAGTTTTTCGCTGGCGTGAACATATGAATCTTCTTGAGATTTATCAAATTTCTGATGCAAAGCGAGATTAAACTCTTTAATTGCCAATGTCAGGAGTGTTTTGGCTGCATCTTTTGTTAAGCTAGGCTCATTTGCTAGAAGTACGCACCAATTTCCTTGTTGGATCCTTGTAGAAAATGGAATTTCAGATGAAGCAATGGCACATTTAGTATGCATAAAAGAAGCGGAGATCTTTTTTTCCATGGTAGATGAGTCGACTTTTTCTTCTTCTGATGAGGTGCTTCCGTAATTATGAATTTTATCAGATGTATTATTTATATTCACAAAACCTCGTAAAAAATATAATTAATAATATTTATTTAATTTTTTCAATTTTTAATAAATTATAGCATGCAATTGTAAATTTTTAATAAATATTTGTTAAAGATTAATTTAATTTTAAAAAATGAATTGAATAAAAAGAGCAAAAAGGAAGTGATTTTGAATTAAAAAAAGCGCAGCAGGAGCTGCGC
>JACDGH010000075.1 GCA_013815395.1 Parachlamydiaceae bacterium | reverse complement strand
TATGAAATCCGATGAGATCAATTTTTGTCTTGATCCTCCCACTTCATTTTATCCTTATTCTTAAAGACAACATGTTTTAATAAACCAAAGAAGTGTGGATCAAACTGTTCATGGGGAATTTTGACTAAGGAGCCATCTTCCAGTCTGAAAACCATATGTTCAGCCCCTCCGGCCAATAAGCGTCCCTCACCCCTCTCAAATTGATTTAAGGAGTTGTCAGAAAGGTTAGATCTAATTATCAGTAACTCTTTTACCATTTCTGTAATCTTATCACCTTCAATTTCCCCTTCTCTATCTTGAGTATTATCGTGAAAATCTACAGGAAATTGCTTGATATCAAGACCTAAGCGAGCCGCTTGCTGAAGAATCTCTATATCAAAGGCTAAAGATTTGCAGGATAAGCCAGATTTTTGAATATTCAACCAAGCTTTTTTCGAAAAAAATTTAAACCCCGTTTGGGTATCTGTGATTTGACTAAGCAAAGGAAACATAGCTTTAACAATCCAATTTAAGCCGGTACTTCTTAACAAAAAGGTAAAGGCTTTATTCTCCACTTGACTTGATGCCATCCTTCTTGACCCAATTGCCACTCCCTCATTTCCCGCTTTGCGATCATTGTAGATGGAGGCGACTAAGTGACCTATTTCTTGGATGTTAATTTTATCAGAAAGGTCGACAAATCCAACAATATCCCTATCTGAACACATTTTGGTTAAACCTAATTTAACAGCCTCTGCCTTCCCCCCAACTTTTTGTCCAGTA
This sequence comes from Parachlamydiaceae bacterium, assembly GCA_013815395.1. Lineage (GTDB taxonomy): Bacteria > Chlamydiota > Chlamydiia > Chlamydiales > Parachlamydiaceae > JACDGH01. Next base: position 9,192 of record JACDGH010000075.1, on the reverse strand, counting down.
AGATGCTGAAATGTAATTCTCTTGTATTGTGAAGAGCATTCAGACAAAAAGTGATTGATTTCATCGATTAATTCCTGATTTCCATTTGTCCTTGCATCAACGAGAAAAATCTTCCACTCGAGTTGAGTTAAACTCCCATACTTATTTTCAAGAGCTTCCAACTTCTCGGTTAAAACTCTTTTTAACCAAATGAGTGTAGTCTGATCTTGATCATATTCCAGCACAATGCCTATTTGGAGCATTTTGTTTTTGTTTAACAATTCCTCCTGAACAGATTCAAGTTTTTTCCTTCCACTTTCAAAACGATCAAGTTTTATAGAGGATAAAACTTTCTCAGTTTGATGAACAGGTTTCATTATTTCAGACTTTTGCTTCAGCCACGCTAAATAAGTTTGCTGAAGTTTTTCTTTAGAATCAACCTTCAGGCTGTTTTCTTGAATATATTGAGAAAATGAATTCAATTGCAAAGCACTTACCGAGGATGAAATTTGCTTAGAACCTAACAATAGCGGAATGAGCAGAGTAAATTTTTCCGGTTTTTCTAACATTAATTTTAAAATTTTTTCAAGTTGTGGAAATTCTAATAAAAGAAATTCTAAATTATCCGAGGGTCGATAATTTAATAAAACACTAATAAAGGTATTAATCAGATGTGTGACGCTTATGTCATCAATACGACTTCTCACGGCTTTATTGATAAAATCAGAAATAGTGTGCATGCAAGTTTGCCATTCTAAGGGTGCAACTAGGTGAAATCCTAATTCAGCATGCTTAACTAACATTCCCCATTTTGGATTTGCCGCCAACGCTAATACTTCTTGAAAATAGGGGTCATCTGCCATTTTTACATATTCTTCCCCTCCATCACTTATCCCGTTCCAATCCGCTGTCGTAATTTTTTTTAGCCATTCAATTCCCCACTCCATCGAGCATTTTTCTAGAATATGATCTACAAGTTTTTTTTTGATCTCTTGACCAGCCAAATGCTGCTTTTTACTAAAGCGAAACTGCAAATAGGTTTGAAGTAACCTCATTCCGCTGTGAATATCTGTAAAAGAAATTTGCTTTAAATTTCCTATTTGCGATAATAAAAAAGGATTTCGAACTATTTGAACTGTTCTTTGGCCAAGTGATATTGAACTATTGACTATATTGTTTGTAGAATTAATTAAGGATTGCATCATATTGTTTATTAAGCAATAGGGTACCGTAATAACATTCAATGAATAAGTAAAGGTAGCTGAAAAATGGTCGCTGTTTTCTATACGATTCGATGGCTGGTTTATATTCATTAAAGAACCTTAAAATAATAATTACTTTAATATTAAACTATTTTTTTTAAATTGTCAATTTATTATTATATATTTGTTATTATTATAAATTGTTTTTCAATAGAGAAATGTTTTAATAGAAAAAAAATAAAAAAGTCATATTAAAAAAAAATCAGGTTCTTAGGAAAATAAGGTTATCTTCCTAATAAATTTATGGAGAAAAAAAGGTTCTTAGGAAGAATTGGGGGTCGAGGTGTGATAACAGTGAAGGACTTAATTGATGGAATGGATGGTATAACGGATTGGATAAAACGATTGACATTTCCTAATGGCCTTAGACGCAGACGGCCAGCCCATTTCGTCCCGCTTTTATGCATTTTAAAGGCTATGGGGAAACGCGTAGGCACAGAGAACTAAAATTGATTTTATATAATTTACAGGTTAGAGAGTTTAAAAATTCTAGGTCGAACTTGTAAATCTTAATTTAAACAGGTTCATAATTTTGCCTATCTTTATTTAAACTACGATTTATTCTATTAAATCATTTAGCTCTCAGCGACTCTGCGTTTCTCTCCGCCTCTGCGTTTCCCTTTTACCTCTAAAAAGTATAAAACCCTAATTAAACCCGCCCACAATTCTCCCAAGAACCAAAAAAATTGATTTCAAATAGTAATCACAGAAACCCTTTCTTAATTTTCTGGGAATCGCTAAAAGCAAGCTCTTTTCAAACATCATTTAACCCAACAGTCTTTTCGCTTAAAATAGCTATTATCAAAGCGCACATTAGATGAACTGGATGATCGAAAATCGCGGCGGCCTAGCAATGAGGTCAACATTTAAGCGTGGGACTTCTCAATGGTTACCAAGAAGAAATAAAAATTCCAATGAATGGTAATAGTTTTGTAGGAGTTATATGTGCTTATCTTTTTAAGATTTTTGCAGAGCCTTCCTTAAAATTCAGATTATTTCGCAAGCATCCCCAAACTCTAAACGCGGATTACGTGGATAAAGTCCAGAAATATCCCCATAACCAATATTGCAAATAAAATTAGACCTCCAAGTTGTATTGGAAAAAAATTCTTTATCCACTTTGCCATTATCAAAACCTGACATTGGACCGCAATCTAAACCAAGAGCGCGTGCAGCAAGAATCATGTAGGCTCCTTGTAAAGAGCTATTGCGAAATACGGTTGAATGTACCATCTCTAATTTACCTTCAAAAAATGGCTTCCAATCCTGATTTGGAGTGAGCGTTTTAAAATATTCATAAAATTCATTGTCCCATGATACAATTACATTGAGGGGTGCTTGCATAGTTTTGTTAATATTTTTTTCCATCAAACATGGGATCAATCTTCCCTTAGCTTCTTTTGATTTGATGAATAAAAACCGCGCTGGACATCCGTTAGCACTGGTTGGTCCCATCTTCAAAAGATCATATAATTCATAAATTATCTCTTCGGAAACCCTTTTATCTTGCCATACATTAAAACTTCTTGCCTCAAGAAAAAGTTGATTGAGGCAAGCATCATTTAACTTTGAATGATTATTCATAATATCCCTTTAATATAAAAGTTACTCAATTCTTGATTTTAATTTTGCTAACTACCCTACTTCGTACAAGTGTCTAAATAGCTAAACTCTTAACTCTCTTTTCATCGTTAATATGCGATGGCACTGATTTTTTTCCACTATAATTACGCGGGTTTTGTAAATCTATTTTAAAAAATGCATTTTAAAAAAAACACCTGTTACTGTAAGCTTCACCTAGTCCAAAAAAATATTTGAACTACTTGCAGTTAACCCTGAGTAATTAAACTAGCTAAAATTTATAAATACAAAGAGCATATTATGTCACTGATATCAAATTTCGTTAGAGAAGGGGTGCTCACACCCGCTGAATATGAGCAATTTACACATATGGCAACCATGGGTACAGCACCCACATCAAAATCTTTTAAAGAATCTTGTATTGAACAGAAAAGTTCGGAAGTTGTTAGCATAGATGATGCTAAAATCCCCTTATTTGATTTAGCTGCTATTATCACCTCTACAGGGCAAGAGCGAATTAATCAAGTTAATGCCTTTGGAAGTGCCTTAAAAGAAGTGGGTTTTGTAGCTATTAAAGCTGAGGAAATATCGTCTTTAATTGAAAAAGTGACGGCCCAAATGGAGGCCTATTTTTCTCAGTCCCATCAGAAAAAAATGGAAGATGACCACAAAAATAATTTTCAAACTGGTTTTTGGCCTCAGGGTTTTGAAACAGCTGCCGGTGCTTCACAACCGGACAACAAAGAAACATATTTTATTCCTCCGAATTATAAGAAATGGCCTACTTTTTCAAGCTTACAAGAACAAGAGGCTTTCAAAAGCACCATGGAAGAGTATCAAAGCATTTTGACAACCTACGCCACAAGTTGCATGAGCCTTATAGCTGAATATCTAGGTGAATCTACTGAAAACGTCTCTCAAAGTATTACATCAGCCCACAATTTACTGCGCTTAGCTCACTATTTTGCTTCAGAAAGTAATGCACCAAGGGCAGGGGCTCACTATGACCTTAATTGTTTGACGCTTCTTCCTCCCGCAACAGGACCCGGCTTGCAATTGCGTGATAAAATGGGAGTTTGGAAATCCATTAACGTTCAAAAAGGTTATTTGATCGTCAATACTGGGGAACAATTGGAAAAGAAGACTGCCGGAAAAATTAAAGCAACTCTTCATCGAGTTGTGAAAGCGGAAAATGAAAAAGCTGCTAAAAGACTAGCCAGCATTTTCTTTGCTTCTTGGTCGACAAGTTTTTCTTTAAAACCGTTTGAAAATTGTATTGTTGAAATGACTAAAGGCATGTCAAATGAGGAAAAAGCCGAATATCTAAAACAATATCCTAATGTCAATGTTATGGAAAATTTATTATCCCGTTTGATTGAAATGGGAAGTATCTTAGATCCAAAGGAAGAATTAATAAGGGATTTGCATGCTAAAGATTTATTGAAACAACCTCCTAAAGCCATCAAAGACAAATATTCCGAGATTTTTGCAAATTAAGCAAATTTCCAAGGCAAAGAAAATGTAGAAGAATTATACCTAAACGCATTCGAAAAACGCATTCGAAAATCGAATTTTTGACTTTAAGAATTCCCCAACATTCAACGATCAAAATCGATCCAATATATGAATATGGAGTCGATTTTGATCGTTGAAAGTCGAGAGTTTTCTCTTTGTCAAAAACTGATTTTCGAAGGCGTCTGGATATATTATGGAAATTTATTTTTCTTTTTTAATTCTTCGCTTTCTTTCGTCATCAATAATCGATACCACTAATTCTTTATCTACACGCAAAGATGCGGTTTTTAACTGATTACTTTTGATCTTTACCACATCATTAATTGCGTTTTGTAAAAAGTGATGTTCTAAAATAAATTCTTTTAAAGCATTTTGATTAGTAGAATTTACAAGTTTTATAGAATCGCGCTCTAATTTCTCTTTGATTTTTTTTCGCGATAAAACAAGCTTTAGAAATTTCTTAGATGCTTTTTGAGCCAGATGAATTTCATCATTAATTTGATTTACTCGCCTCTGAATAGCATTTATCTTGACTGCTCTATCATGTCCAATCTCTGAATATGTTAGGCTATTTGCACCGTAGGTAATTTGATCAAGGCATTGAAGTATACCTTTTTCCATTTCTAGTTTTCTTAACTCTTCATCTTGCACACTGGATTTTACAGAACGTGCTTTTGTAAAGGCCAAAGAAAGAATGGATAATGAAGTATCTGGTTGTGCACATTCTTGAAAAAGGCCATCAAGGCTATTTCTAAGATGTGCAAGTAATTCAATAGCTTGTTGATCAACCAACAAATCCAATCCTTCAGTCTGCACAAATTTACTTAATATCACTTGTGTTTGTTCATCTGTCATTGGATTGACATAAAGCCTATGTAATCGTCTTACAATTGCAGCATCTTTACTGACAAACTCCTCATACTCAATTTGCGTGGTCGCTGCAATAGAGCGTTTAAATTTATTAGATCCGCGATTGAATAATGTTTTGAAATCTTGCGAAATATCTTTCGATTTGTCTGCATTGAATGCACTTTGAAATTCATCAAAAAAGAAAATTGTTTCATCTTCGTAACCCTGTATTGCACGGCTAATCGCATCCAGACGATCCCCTAATTGCACTTGACCCTCTGCAGTCAATTTTTTTGTATTTATTGAAAATACTTTTTTCCCTATTAACTGCTTTGGGACTGTTCCATTTGCGATTCGATGCGCAAGTCCATTTACAATTTCAGTTTTACCAGATCCGGATGGTCCTAAAAGCATTACCAATTTACGCACAGCATCATTATTTGCACATAAAGCATCAATAAGATCATCAATTTCTTTTTCGCGACAATATACTGGCGGTAAATTCCCTTTAATTGCGTCAGTAACCAGATTTTGACAGAAATTAATTTTATCTGGGCAAGGTTTGAACCATTTAAAATAAATAGCAGTTGTCGCCACAATTGCAATGGCTACAATACCCCCTATCAATGCTGTGGCATAAAGACTCTGGGTATAAAGACTTAAGGCCAGTAGCCACCCACTGACCATGGCGATATTATCTCGAAATGCTTGATATTTCATCTGAGCTTGATAACTCTCCATTGAATATTTGCTTTCTTCATACTCAAAAAAATTCTTAAGCTGGAAGATATACATAGTGGTATTGACTACAAAATCAAGAGTATTAATAAAATAAAGCTTTACGGTCCTTTTAAGGACATTTAATGCATTAACTTTAACTTTATCAAATTCAGGGCCCTTTTTCTGAGCTAAATCTTTAATTACATCTGCGGTACAAGAAAAATTGAAAAATTCTGTTTTGATCATATATTCGATTTTCTGCAAAGAAAATAGATTTTTTAATTTTTTAATAAGGGGGGATGGATTTTCTGCAAATGATGAGAAAAGAGCTTTTAAAACGCTATTTAACTGCTTATCAGAAAGTTTGTCAAATGATTTAGCAATAAAATGCTGTAGCTGAGGGTATTCAGCAGAATGGAAAGCCCTGACTATGTTCTGATTAAAAAGATTAAAATCCTCTTCAAGAATGTTTCGTTCAGTTGTTTTTTTGGCATAGTTGCGTATTTGTTGACCTAGTTCAGTGGGGGCCACAAAATGATCTTTAAGTTTATACCAGAGATCGGTTGCTGTACTAGTGGTAGTAAAATCATATGCGGCTTTTAACGCAAAAAGAGCGGTAATTGGCTTGTTAACCGAAAAAGTTTGCTCATACTTTAAAAAAGAACTGAAACCGACTGGAATAGCATACATAAAATTCGAACCCTAATTAAATTATTTAAATTAATTTTATTTGGTTAGTATATTTTTATATAATTAATAAGTCAATCTTTATATTTTAGTAAATATTTTATTAAATTGGTTATTAAAAAAAATTAAATAAAATAATTTTTAAATATTAAAAAATTAGATGTTCAATAACTTAATTGTATATTTTTATGACGACAAATCACCCTACGAATCAATATTATTTTTTTCATTAATTAATTTTATCTTTCTTTATAAATTCTTTACATTTAATTGATATAATATTTTAAAATAATTAAAAGAAACATTAAGGATATTAATGATTTACTCAATTTCAAGTAAACTAGTTACGACTATAACTACAATTAGAAATCCGCAGGGTAACGAAGGAAATTGGTTAAAAAGCGACCAAAAATTTTATCAACTCCCATCAGGCAAGGCTCGCCTGGCAGCAGAAATAGGATATGCTCTTACAACAGTGGTGGCATTGATAGAAACGTTAGTTAGCGGTTCATGTTTAATCCTCTCAGTCCCTTTAGCATTAGCAAGCTCGAAACCCCTTCAAAAAACCACCCAGTGGTTAGAGAGCAGCGCTTTTACTCTTATTTGGTCTGCGGCTTATCTTCATTTTAATTTGAAGGCTCCCAACCTTCTTACAAGAGAAGATTTATCTAGAAATTTTGCGTTAAGAGGAGATATTGAAAAGTCAAATTCTTATCCAAAAGCTCCTTTCCTCAGTCGCTTTTTCATGATTCCAAGAGAAATGCCTGCTTATTTCTCGACAGCATATGCGCTTCGTTTCAAAGATTTCCAAATAGAGAAAGGCGTATTCTCTAGATTATTCGGAAAAATAAAAAGATATAAACAGCTGATTGGAGAAGTTCTAAGAATGGACAGTAGTCAATCAGCTTTAAAACACAATATCGATAGATTAGACTCAGATTTTGCCAAAATTAACGATAAATTAGTAAATACAAAAAGACCACTCTGCGCCTACTTTGTGAGTGATCAGGATTACAATGGGGCAATTTTGGGAGATCCTGTTTATTACTATCATCACTATAAGATTGGAAAATTTGAAAAGCATTTCGATGTTTCTGCAAAGGTCGTTCGAACCACAGAGGAAATGTTCAAACACCTTAACGAACTCAAACTTACCTATCCAGACCGACCTATTAAAGTAGTGGATATTGTTGCACATGGGAATCATGAATCAATCGATATCAATTTACCCTTTCAACAAGAACAGGGGCTCTCCCCTAATCAAGATCTTTCCTATAACAAAGAGCATGTAGGCAAAAACGAATTTAACGCTTGTGCGCCAGATGCAGATATCATCCTCGACGCTTGTTCAACAGGAGCTGGCGATAACAATATTGCTAAGCTAATTGCGGAACAAAATCCGGGGAAACGCGTCTATGCTCCCGGGACTTCGCTTTTCTTTTCTAAGCCGGTATTTAAAACACACAATGGCATGACAAAAATCGATCACGTAACTCATGGCTTTGCCATTGTGAATGCTTATACTTCCAGAGAGTTTCAAGTTTAAAAAAAGAGTAATATCCTCGTTTTCAATGCAAACGAGGATATTAGAAAATTTAAAACAACTCACTCCAACTAACAGAAACATAAACCGAACCATTTCCACTGTTGCTCTGAGAAGAGAAAAGAAGTAAATCTCCGGGGGCTAAGCTTACTCCGTAGTCGGCAAAATTAATTGACATAGAAGATCCACTTGCTAAAAAAAATGAAAACAAAGACCTCCCGGAAAAATCGATAGTCCCTGATGTGTCGTAAAAAACCACTGACGTAGAATTGACAGAATTAAAAGATTGATTCAAAAGTATTGGATTAAGATAAACTGTAAATGAAGCATCGCCACCCCCAGACATATTAAATAAATTTACCAAATTAGGCAAAACCATCACTTCGTTAATAGTTCCTGAGTAGATCGGATTGTTTTGAATGGTAAGGATATTTTCGAATACTGTAGTAATGATTTTCGAGGCACTTACACTATTTCTTACTTCTGCATAAGCTTCATTTCCTTCTAGAAATAAGCCCATAGACGCAACCGACAATTGGCCAAAGGAAACACTTGAATTTACCTGTGCCATCAATTGCATTCCTGGGTTACTTAACGATTTCTCCACATAATTATTTGCATAACGGATTTGATTCACTAATATCAATTGTCCGGTTAATGGAGATTCAATGAAAAAGTTAACATTCCCGAAATCAAGTTGTGCCTGAATTTTAAAAACATTACCTTTAGTATAGTCTAGAGTAATTCCGCTTGGACCAGTGCCATCCATAGGATCGACATTCCAATTTGATTGATTAATCGTAGTCGCAAGAGAATTATTCCTCCATAAAATACAGAATGTAGAGTCTACCAGCCCAAAGAAAAAGCCATCGGTTTGGTTTCCCATCCCAACAATTTGAGTCGTTGATTCACTACCGATTCCATATAAGGCAGCAAAGATGCATGAAACCCCTTGTCCTTGCGAAATATTGACACGAGCTTTACTTGATAAGGTAACAGAGCTATTTTCAGATGCACTTAAAACAGCGATTCCGTTTTGGTTATTGGCAGAAGAAC
>JACDGH010000074.1 GCA_013815395.1 Parachlamydiaceae bacterium | reverse complement strand
CGGTAATTTTGAAGAGCCTGTAACTCAAGCGACTTTAGCGGTTGTAGGGGCTTTTTTAGGGCTTTCGCGTGAACGTTCTGATTCACGCCGTTACCCTGCAATCGATCCTTTAATTTCCTGGTCAAAATATATCGTAGATGTCGCTCAGGAATTAGAAAAAATGGCTCCTGGTTGGGGCAAGATGGTGCATAAAGCCAAAAAAATGCTGCATAATGGGGATGAAATTGGGAAGCGGATGGAGGTTGTTGGAGAAGAGGGCACAGCTCTTGAAGATTTGATTATCTATTTGAAAGCGGAGCTATTTGATTTTAGCTATCTTCAACAGAATTCATTTGATAAACAAGATGCCTATTGCCCTTTAGAACGACAAATTGTTCTATTTCAATTGGTGAATAAATGCTTTGAAAAAATTTACCGTTTTCATGATCACGATGAAGCTCGTAAATATTTCTTAACTTTGCAAAACCAGATTAAAAACATGAACTTTCTCGCTTATGATAGTGATGAATACAGAAATAGTTTTGAGGCTGTCGAACATCTCATCGAAAGTGGAAAATAGGTTTAGAGGGTAAAGGTAAGCTAATGAAAACAATTTATGAAAGAATTAATGACATGCGCGGTAATTTGATTACTGTGACTGCTAAAGGCGTCGGACTGAGAGAATTAGCCCGCATTGATATGAAGGATGGACGCAGCGTATTTGCTTCCGTGCTTCAGATTGAAGGAGACCAAGTTACACTTCAAGTATTTCAAAATACTCGCGGTATTTCGACAAATGATAAGGTCACATTTTTAAAGCGTCAGATGCAAGCAGTTTATGGAGAATCCTTATTGGGACGTCGCTTGAGTGGTTCTGGGGTGCCTATCGATGGAGGCCCAACTATTGTGGGCGAGCCTATTAATATTGGCAACTCATCATTTAATCCTGTGAAGCGCGTCATTCCCCGCGAAATGGTTCGAACAAATATTCCGATGATCGACGTATTTAATTGCTTAGTAAAATCGCAAAAAATTCCGATTTTCTCCGTCCCTGGGGAGCCTTACAATGCATTACTGATGCGTATTGCTAATCAAACCGATGCGGATGTGGTCATTATCGCTGGAATGGGTTTAACCTTTAAGGATTATCAAGCTTTCATTGACAATGCTGAAGAAGCTGGATCGATGAATAAGACGATAATGTTCATCCATCGTTGCACTGATCCTGCTGTAGAATGTATCCTTGTGCCTGACATGGCCTTGGCCTGTGCTGAAAGGTTTGCGGTCAATGATAAGAATGTGTTGGTGTTAATGACCGACATGACGTCCTTTGCGGACGCCATTAAGGAAATTTCCATTACAATGGACCAAGTGCCTTCAAATAGAGGGTATCCAGGTTCATTATATTCTGATCTAGCTGCGCGCTATGAGAAAGCTGTACAGATTGAAGGCAGCGGTTCGATCACCATTGTGGCTGTAACAACAATGCCGGGGGATGATGTTACGCATCCCGTGCCTGATAATACAGGCTATATCACTGAAGGGCAATTTTACTTGCATCAGGGGCGTATTGATCCTTTTGGCTCTCTCTCGCGCTTAAAACAGCTAGTCATTGGAAAAGTCACAAGAGATGATCATTCAGATTTAGCGAATGGAATGATTCGTTTATATGCCGAATCGAAAAAAGCGCGTGAACGCCAGAGCATGGGCTTTAAGTTATCCCGTTGGGATGAGCAGCTATTAAGTTATTCTCACTTATTTGAGCATCGTATGATGAATTTGGAAGTTAACTTGGCGCTTGAAGATGCCTTAGATTTAGGTTGGAAAACAATGAAAGAGTGTTTCCAGTCCGAAGAAGTGGGAATTAAGCAATCGATATTGACCAAGTACTGGCCGAAGTAAAGAAATATTATGGCAGAAATTAAACTTACGAAAAATGAACTACGCGCACAACAAAATAAGCTGAACCAGCTTAATAAGTATTTGCCTACGCTTCAGCTTAAAAAAGCGATGCTACAGGTAGAAGTACTTGAAGCGCGCTCAGAGATAGCTCAATGTGAAGAGAGCTTTCAACGCGTGCGCAAAGAAATTGATCACTATAGTTTATTATTGACTGAGAAAATCTCTATTGATGTCATGCAAGGCGCAAAAGTGAGCAAAGTCAATAAACGCTATGAAAATATTGCCGGGATCGAAGTCCCTTATTTTGAAAGCATTATTTTTGAAGACTTTTCCTATAGTCTATTTGATACTCCTGCATGGGTAGATACCGTTATGGTGGGATTAAGGGATATCGCCACAGCGCATGTGCGCATTCAGATTGCACAAGAAAAGAAAGCTGCTTTAGAAAATGAGTTAAGAATGGTGGCGATTCGCGTAAATCTGTTCGAGAAAATCTTGATCCCCCGTGCTAAAGGGCATATCAAAAAAATTAAAGTGTTTTTAGGGGATCAGCAACTAGCTGCAGTCTCCCAAGCAAAGGTCGCTAAGGCTAAAATTGAAGAACGTAAGCAATTGCAAGCTTACCTTTCCTTGAATGGAGGGGAACATGCGATTTGATGTAAAAAAATATTTATTCGTTGGCCTCGAAGAAGATCGCTCACTCTTTTTTAGCAAGGCTCAAGAAGAAGGCATCATTCACTTTATTGATGCCAAAGCATCGACTGTAAAGCATATCCCGCAAAATGCCCAGGATATTCTTAAAGCCATTAAAATACTGCGCGGATTGCCCACGGCTGAACAAGAAGAGGTTGTTAACTTTGAAATCACACAAGAAATCACTCAACAGATCCTTCTCTTAAAAGAAAAAAGTGAACGATTGAATGAAGAAAGCCGGTCAGTAGCTTTAGACATGGCACGTGTTGAACCTTTTGGCGATTTCTCTTTAAATGATATCGATTATATTCAGAAAGAAGGGCATTGCAAAGTACAGTTTTATTGCGCCAAGATGGGGAAGGTTGAATCTAGTGATGATGAAGTGCTTTACGTCACCTCTGCCAATGGATTGGATTATTTTGTCGCCTTTAACCTAATAGAGAAACAATATCCCCATTTAATTGAAATGTTTGTCGATAACCCTTGGGGTACTCTTAAAAAGCGGCATCAAGAAATTTCAAATGAAAAACATATCTGTGAAGCTAAATTAAAAGAATATGCAAAATACAACAACTTTTTGCATCATGCTTTGATTGACACTTTTAATGACCACCAGTTGCAGCAAACAAGCAATTATATTCAGACGCCGACAGAAAGTGAAATGATATTTTCTGTCGAAGGTTGGGTGCCAAATAATAAAGAAAGTATTCTTCAGCAATTTATTTCTGAAATGAACGTGCATGCCGAAGAAATTGCAAATGATCCTAATGATGTCGCTCCTACATATCTTGAAAACACAGGCGCTGCTCGCATCGGAGAAGATCTTGTTCATATTTATGATACGCCTTCCAATGCAGATAAAGATCCTTCTGTCTGGGTGCTAGTTTTCTTCGCTCTTTTCTTCTCAATGATCATTGGCGATGGTGGCTATGGTTTGATTATGCTCCTGGTGGCTTTATACATCCGCAATAAACATACAAAATTAACCAAAGCGGGCAAAAGAACTTTAGATTTGGTCACTATTTTGGCCTTTTCTGTTATTGCCTGGGGAGTTCTCACGACATCATTTTTTGGGGTAACAATTGCCCCTGACAGTTCTTTGCGTAAAGTATCATTGATGTCTTGGTTAGTAGAAAAAAAAGTGGATTATCATATTCAGCACCATGATGAAACTTATCAGGGATGGATAAAGACATACCCACAACTGGCAACTTCCTCTGATCCTACAGAATTTCTGATGCAGGCTCATACAACTAGCAGCAATGGCCTCGTTAGCTACGATGCTTATAATAAATTTTCTGACAATATCATGATGGAACTGGCATTGTTTGTAGGCGTGCTCCACATTATTCTCTCGATGTTGAGATACATCAGGCGCAATCCCCAAAACATCGGCTGGGTAATTTTTCTTGTGGGTGCTTATTTATACACTCCTATTTTTCTGGGTGCGGTATCGCTAGTGAATTTCGTATTTGGGATCGATCAGCAGGCAGTTGCGCAAAACGCCATTTATATGATGTATGGAGGCGCAGCTATAGCAGTAATTATCGCTATATATAAGCATAGATGGCTTGGATTGCTAGAAGCCACGGTGGTTATTCAAATATTTGGTGACGTACTATCTTATTTGCGTTTATATGCCTTAGGATTATCGGGCTCAATGTTAACTGCCACAATGAACGAAATGGCAGCTTCTTCTCCCTTGGTTTTTGGGATTTTAATTCTTATTTTAGGACATATCGTCAATTTGGTTTTAAGTATAATGGGCGGCGTGATTCATGGATTGCGTCTAAACTTTTTAGAATGGTATCACTATTGTTTTGAAGGTGGCGGAAAAATGTTCAATCCACTTAAAAAAATAGATATTGAATAAATGAAATAACAACTGATTAGGAGTCACACATGGACATCAATATGGTCGGACCGGTTATAGCGCTGGCTTTAAGTGCAATTGGCAGTGCTATTGGATGCTACATTGCGGGCGCAGCTTCACACGCAGTGATGAGTCGCGTTGAAGAAGGACACGGTAAATATATCGGGATGTCAGCAGCGCCAGCATCGCAGTCGATTTACGGTTTTATTCTAATGCTTTTGATGAGTAAGGCAATTGTGGCAGGCACCCTTTCTCCGGTTTCTGGAATTGCCATGGGGATTTTTTCCGGAACAGCGATTATGATGTCCGCTATTTTTCAGGGAAGAGTTTGCGCAACAGGGATTCAGGCCTCTGCAAAGCAGCCGGCAATTTTTGGTAAATGCTTTGCTTCTGTCGGGATTATTGAATCGTTTGCTCTTTTTACATTCGTCTTTTCAATATTACTTATGTAAATGGAGGTTGGACAAAATTTTATTACGGTTCAACCGCTACTGTCTGTTGCAAAGCATCAGCAGTAGCCGCTCAACCGTAATAAAGTTAGGTCCAACGTTATCGCTAAGCCAACCAAGGGAAGGTAGACCGAGCTATAATATTGTTATTTAAATTCCTAAAGTTGAGCCTGTAATCTCTATGGTTGTAAATATCACCACAGAGCCCACAAATATCACGGAGAGGGGGGGGTAGCGTTGAGTAACTTAATTACTAAAAATCTCTTAATTTCTGAAATTTAGCTTGTGGCGACACTTTACTGCATCCAATACTACAAATCCCTCTCTATGGGTCTCTGTGGGCTCTGTGATTATTTTTTTATATAACCACACAGATCACAGAGACCCACAGAGAGGGATTTGTAGCATTGAAACGATAACTCTTTGCAATCTATTTATCCTTTAAGTGCTGGCGATTTTTTTTGAGAAAATAATTGAATCATAGCAGTGTTGAAAGCTGGAATATCATCTGGATTTCTGCTAGTAATTAAATGCTCATCCTTTGCCACTTCTTTATCTACCCACTTTGCCCCAGCATTAATTAGATCCGTCTTGATGGAAGGGTAGGAGGTAATAGTTTTGCCTTCAACAGCTTCAGCATTAATTAATAGGCAGGGACCATGGCAGATGGCTGCAATTGGCTTTTGAGCATTTACAAAACTTCTTACAAAGCTAACTGCCAAAGGATCCATTCTTAAAGTGTCAGGATTCATCACCCCACCAGGAAGGAGAAGTGCGTCATATTCTTCAGCGTGGGCGTGGCTAAGATCTTTATCGACAGGAAATTCATCACCCCAATTTTTTAATTTCCAACCTTTAACCTTTCCTTTAACGGGAGAAATAATGAACGTAAGTGCCCCAGCATTATCTAGAGCTCTTCGAGGTTCAGCCATTTCGGACTGTTCAAAACCATCAGCCACAAGTATAGCAACTTTTAAACCTTTTAATTGAGCCATATGTATATCCTTTTTTAATTATGTTAATTTTCTTTGATCAATCCATTTTTTTATATTAAATCCCTTACCTAAAATTGGAGAAAATATTTCGCCAACTTCATTCAGACGAGAAATCATCGTTTTCATTGTAAAATCTTGCGGCTTAAGTCCTTTTTGCAATTCTTCCCAATGAAGGGGAGTAGAGACAGGTGCTTCTGGTCTACCTCTTAAGGAATAAGGGGCTACCACGGTTTGTTTTGCACGGTTTTGAAGTACGTCTAGATAAATTTTCTTTTGCCTATTAGCTGGACTTCTCTCTAGCGAGGTGATTTTGGGAATATGCTCATGTACAAGAATGCCTAAAATCTGACCAAATTTTGAAACTTGATCGACGGTATATTGAGCATGTAAGGGGATGTAGATATGTAACCCTCTTCCCCCAGAAGTTTTACAATAATGGGGTATCTTCCACTCATCGAATAATTGATGAATAGTCTTTGCAGTATCCATAACAATAGGAAAAGGCACAGATTCGGGATCTAAATCTAAAATGAAATAATCGGGATTTTCAAACTGACCGATATGCGAATGAAAAGGGTGAAATTCTATGGTTCCCAAATTGACGGCATACTCTAGCGAAGGCTCGTCTTGGATAAGGAAGTAAAATATATTTTTATCCTCATGCACGATTTTAACAGTCTGGATCCAGTCGGGTAAATGGATTGATTCGGTATTTTTTTGTACGAAATTTTCTCCTTCGATTCCATTTGGAAAACGTCGAAGAACCATTGGGCGATTTTTTAAAAAAGGTAGGATATAAGTCGAAACAGATTGATAGTATTGCATTAATTCTTGTTTAGTGTAGCCTTCTTTTGGCCAATAGACTTTTTCAGGATGCGTAAGAATCACTTTTTCAAGTTGAGACTGTTTCTTCATATTGACACTTCTCTTTTAACTTGTTTTGCTACCTTATCAATTCGCAAACCTTTAAAAGTGGGCTGACGCATGATGCCACTATCAGTCCATTCTGAAAAAACTATCTCACAGACAAGTTTAGGCTTAATCCAGGTGACTGGCATGTTAGGTTTCACTGGTTTAACTAAGGGGCATTTATCAACAGCCAATGGCAGCATTTTTTCATAGAGAGCTTTCAATAGTGCCTGTGTGAAACCAGTCCCAACGTGCCCAATATAAATCAATTTGTTGTTCTCATAAACGCCTAGAAGCAAAGCGCCAAAATGTTTTCTAGAATTTCTCGGTTCAGTAAAACCTATAATTACGGCTTCTTGTCGATAATGAGTCTTTATTTTTAACCATTCTTTTGAACGAGCAGAACGGTAAATGCTAGACTTCTTTTTTGCTATGATCCCTTCTAAATTAAATTCTTGAGCTTTTTCAAAGAATGGAATTCCTTTCTTTTCAATATGATCGCTAAAGAGAACTGTTTTAAGAGGATAGGCTGCAAGCAGAGTTTTCAATCTTTCCTTTCTTTCTTCCAAAGGAAGATCGCGAATGTCTTCACCATTAATGAACAAAAGATCAAAAACGTAATAACAGAGATTGCCTTTCTGCGTAGCTTGATAATTTTGCATTAATTGAAAATCAGACCTTCCCTTTTCATCAACAATCACTACTTCTCCATCTAGGATGCAGTTTATTTTTATTTTAGCTAGTTCCTTAGCGATTGATGGAAATGTGGAATTGAACAAATTTTTATTTCTTGAATAGAGAACCACTTTATTATCAATATAAGCTAAAGTCCGATAGCCATCCCACTTTACTTCAAAGAGCCAATCTGAATTATCAAAAGCCGAATCTGTGAGTGTGGCTAACATTGGGGAGGTAAATTCCGGTAAACTTTGTTTAGAGGCTTTATTTTTCTTAAAAGAAACCTTGCTAGCTATATCATCTAAAGAACGCTTAGAACGGACTGAATGATCTTTAGCAAGAATATCGATACTCACAGCAAATTGATCTTTTTCTTTAATCAAAAGCCAGTTGTTATCGCTGTTTTTCATTTTAACTAAATTAAAAGCGCCTTGAAGCTTATCTCCGCTTAAAATGATTTCAATATGCCCTTTTTTTAATCCTTTCTCCATAGCTGCTTCTAATTCTTTTTGATTTCCTGCATCTTGAACACTATAAGAACCTTCATCCCAGATCATCACAGTACCCGCTCCGTAATTACCCGGTGGAATAATTCCTTCGAAATTGCGATATTCAAAAGGGTGATCTTCGACTTGAATAGCGAGTCGCTTATCAGAAGGGTTCATGGAAGGACCTTTAGGGACAGCCCAGCTTAAAAGTACTCCTTTATGCTCAAGGCGAAAATCATAATGTAAATGAGAAGCATCGTGCATTTGAACACAGAACACATTAGGATGAGAGGTTGGGCTTGCACCTTTTGGTTCAGGTGTTTGTGAAAATGAACGTTTTTGTTGATACTTTTTTAAAATCATGAAGTTTTCTTACGTTTTTTTGGGGTTTGTTTTGGTTCTTCAAGACTTGCCTTTAGAAGTGCCGTAATATCATGAATTTTAGAAGCCTGAACCTTTTCCCCTTTGGGATGAATTTTTTTGCCTTTAGCCTTTTTTTCTATCATGTCTGTTAATTCTTCAACATAAGTATCAACGTACTGTTTGGCTTTAAAAGGGGTCGTGAGGTGGTCGATTAATTTTATGGCAATAGACAAATCTTGGGGGGAAGATTTTATATCATTTGGAATTTGCAAATCTTTTGTATTATTAAGTTCGGCATCATAGCGCAATTCGTTGAGAATGATCGTGTTTTCATAAGGTTTAATAACAGCTAGATGTTCGCGATTATGGATTACAAATTTTGCAATACCAATCTTCTTAGATTTATTCATAGCTTCTAACAAAAGTTGATAGGCTTTTCCTGCATTTTTCTCAGGCTCTAAGAAATACGGTTTGGAATAATAAATCGTGTCTATCTCTTCTTCGTTAATGAAATGAAGAATTTCAATAGTTTTTGACTTATTTAGATTTATTTTTTTTAAGTCTTCATCTTCAATAATAACATATTCGCCGGCGGAGTATTCATAACCCTTAACAATTTCGCTCCAAGGAATTTCTTTCTCTTCTACTTTGCACATTCGTGCATAGCGAACTTGAGAAAGATCTTTTTTATGAAGCATTACAAATTTAAGATCGTGATCGTGAGTCGCCACATACATTTTAACGGGAATATGAACGAGTCCAAAACTGATAGAGCCTTTCCACAATGGGCGCATAGGATTTCCTTTTTTTATTATGAATTTTCTATACTTGCTCATGAATTTATTTCTAATGTTTTAGAGAGCACTTTTCAAATTTCGCGGGGAAAAATTATATATTGATTTATTTATTGAGGCTGAGTATTTCTTTATGCATTAAAATAATTTTTATATCAAGTGATAAACGGATTTAGACTGGGGGAATTTTTTCGCTTATCAACTTTCTAGGCAAGTTGGGGCAGAAATCAATTATCTGAAAGAGTCTTTTAGGATTTTATAAAGAGTTAAAAGGAAAGCAATCTTTTTCGTCGCAACGCGTTTGGAGTGCGCAGCTCCTGCTGCGCATTGCTAAAGCATTAAAAGTCGGGATCATCTTTAATATAATGTGCCGACTGGCAACTTGGCCAGCACATCGGATCAAATATGATATATTTTTTCCTGAAAATTCATTATTAATGAAAATTTATTGTCAATTAATTCGATAGTCGCTGAAGTTTTGTGAGGAAATACCCACCCAAGTTGGTTTTGATTTATAAAAATATCCTCACAAACATCTTTTAAAATTTCTTCTGGATAATACCTTGTTGAAATTTTAACCGATTTTTTTTCTGTTAAAACAGCAATAATTTTTTCTTTTAATGCTTTTTCAAAATGGTCACATTCTACCTCAGAAAGTTGTTCACACTCTTCATCGATCAAAATATTATTCGCGATAAGTTCTTTTCGCTGCTGTTCATTTGCTCGAGGAAATTTAGCGTAAACTTGGCTTACAAACGAAGCAATTTTTTCTATTGACTCTTCCACTGATTCGTGAAAGAGATCGTATACCTGAAAGCAGTTGGTAGGTAATTTTTGCGCCAATCTTTCTAAGTAATTAAGCGGAGATCC
>JACDGH010000362.1 GCA_013815395.1 Parachlamydiaceae bacterium | reverse complement strand
GTGATTTCCAACTTTAAAGACGAGCTGAAAAGTAATCTCTTGCAAAATAAACTCATAGCAGTGCGCAGCTCCTGCTGTGCTTTGCTAACGCGTGAGAATCGGCCTTGAAACTTCGTACGTTTTACAAAATGAAGTTGGTGAGTTTTCTTGAAACCAGTTTACAGAACATTATGTATACATTGCTCAGGCAATTGTTTTGAACAACATTGGATTACATTTTTCCTTGCTAAAAAACTACATTTGTAGTACTATAATCCTTTAATAAAGGAAACCTAATGTCAAAGCGCGCTTTTGGGGAATTGGAATCTCAGATCATGTGTATTTTAAAATCTGGCCAGCGAAAAACAGTTAAGGATGTCCACCAGGCCTTAGGCGGAGATGACAACTACAATACAATAATGACGGTAATGAGCCGACTCGCGGAAAAAAGAATTTTAGCTAGGGATAAAGTAGGACTCCAGTATGTCTATTGGACATTGCAAGATATGACTACTGATTCAATTTTAAGCAAAATTAAGCATAAATTTTTTGGCATTAAAACGACAGCATTAGTCAGCCACCTCATCGAAACCGCAGAGGACCTAACCGACGAAGATTTAGCTGAAATGGAGCAGATGGTGCACAAAATGAGAGAATTAAAAAATGGTCACTAATCCACTGTACCTCCTCTCTTTCATCTTCAGTACCATTTTAGCTTTCTTTACTACTGCTTTATTAGTGCATTGTTTCATTTATTTTTTTAAAATTAGAAATTATCGCGCCCGTTATATCCTACGCATATTACCATTTGCCACCCCACTATTGGATTTTCTTGCCCTTGAATATAATATCAGCAACTGGCTTAACCCTTTAAGCTGTTCCAGTTGCCTCCAAAAGGCTTTTTTAGGTCTCTTTTATCCCGAACTGCAAGCCTATCTAAACCTTAACGAAATTTCCTTAATAGATTATTTTCATTATGATTCTTACATCATTGGACTAGGCCTTACAGTACTCATAGGATCTATTTCAACATATTTTATTTGCCAAACCTTAATCCAACTGATTTTTGCAAATCGCTACTTGACCTTAATAATTGGAAGCAGCATTTCTTGCATTCGACCTATTATGAACACAAATTTAAAATCTATGATCGAGTTTAAAAGCACGCGAATTCTCCTCTCGAAAGAAATTCACATTCCCATGGCAACTCCCTATAATGCTATTGTGATGCCGTTTGAAATTAGTCAGTTTTCACAAGAAGAATTTGAGGCGATTATTGCGCATGAATGTGAGCATGTTACTTGGAGAGATCCTCAGATAAAAATAGCCATTAATGCTTTCCGATCTTTGTTTTGGTGGATTCCAGTAAAAAACTGGATTAACAAAATGGAGGAGGATCAAGAGATGGCCTCTGATCAGGGAATTTTAAAGCACGATTTCTCTGAGGAATTTCTGGCATCGGCCCTTGTTAAAGTTGCTATTCACGTAAAAAATGAGAAACTAATAAGTGTGTGCCATTTGAGTGGTGAAAATTCAATCCTTAGGAGGGTTAAGGCCCTAATGAATCGCTATCCAAAAGAAAATTTCAGCTTCTTTGGCGTTTTAGTGCTCATTTTAGCGTTGGCATTACTACTCGTCTGTGCATTCACTTAAACAATAAAAAGTAAATTCGAAATTGAATCTAGGTAATCTTTCAAATATCCTTAATAGGTAACATTTTGAGCCTCCAAGCTGCTAGCTGATAAACAGTATAAGCTGATTAGACTTCTAGGATAAGCGAAACCCTGGAGTCCTCAAGCGACTACTAGTCGCTGATACCAAAAGCATCAATAATTCATATAAATATTCAAAGACAAATTCTTCAAAATAATTAAGCTCAATAATTGTGGTAATTGACCTACTTTATGCACAAAGACGCAAAATATTATATCGCCCCTCCGCTCGAAATTCGCTTAATTTTTTTAATAAAAAAGATCGTCTTAAATATGGTAGCCAGGGCGTCTTGCCCTGCTTTCCGCATATCAAGGAGGCGAAACCACAAAATGCCCGCTTAAAGGTTTTCTGAAAAAGATTGGTTTTATTATTAATTTTATATAAATATTATGTAACTTAAAAC
>JACDGH010000361.1 GCA_013815395.1 Parachlamydiaceae bacterium | reverse complement strand
ACATTGGTGTAAGCAAATGAAAAATTAAATTCTTTTCACTATTTTCTGTACAACTGTTTAGCAATTCATGGATTTTTCAATGGTTTAATAGGTAGAGTATAGGACGAATGTATAGTAGTTCTTTGAAATAGATTTTCGATTTCATCTTCCGAAAGTTTTAGCTTAGCTAAGCGGGCGCGAATGTTTTTTATCTGTGCATTTTTTCTTTTTTGGTTAATGGTTTCATAGTCATATCCCCTGTAGGGTTCAGATTTTATGATCATATTCCAGATAATTACAGCGAGTTTTCTGGCTGTCGCAGTAATAGCGGCAGAGCGCCCTTTTCTATAGGCAATCCGTTTAAAAAACGGGGTTAGTGGATGGTCTTTCTGATTACCAATACTATTGGCTGCCAGTCTTAAAGAATTGGCAACTGTACTTTTCCCTTTCGGGGTTCTGCTGCTAATAGTCTTTCCGCCGCTCACTTTATTGTCAGGGACGAGTCGGAGCCAACTGGCAAATTGTTTTGCAGAAGAAAAGCGTTTGATATCCATTCCCATATTGCACAATAGAGATAACACGGTAGTAAAGCTTACTCCAGGTATTTGAAAAAGATCCGTTTTGAGATGAGTAAAAGCAAGTTGGCGAACATTAAAGGAAGGAGCAAATTTAGCCCTGATTTTTCCATTTGCTTTAGAAGTTGGAGTTTGTTCAAATTCCAGGGATTCTCTAGATGGGATGTACTGATGAAGTAGTTGCTCGATTTTCTGATCACAGTCATTTATTTCCCTGAGATAATTATCGTAAAATTTAAGGCATGATCGTAATTCGAACAACAGGTCGTCTCTCCACTGACCTTGTAAAGAGGCTTCAATTTCTTCTTTGCTTTTTTTTATACGGCCATCTGCGAGTGAGGCTAGGAATTTTGGATCTCTCTTGCCTTCAAGGATAGCATCTAGCATTAATCTTCCTGATTTGCCGGTAATGTCACTGATAGCTACGTCGAGTCTGACGTTCATGAGGCGTAAGGCCTTCTGCATTTTATTAATATATTTAGTAGTTTGTTCAATAAGGTGGGAACGATGATCATAGTAGGTACGCAAATGCTGGAGATAGTCACTGAGTATAAAGCTGGCAGTTAGCAGGCCGAGGGAATGGAGTTTTTGGATCCACATGCAATCCAGCACATCAGTTTTCTTTCCTTTTACATTTTTAGTATTACTGCCGCGCACAAGGAATACTTCAAATCCGGCTTTCTGCAGAGCGTTGAAAAGTGTTTGCCAATAGCTTCCTGTACTTTCCATGGCAACCGTAGTAACTTGATGAGCCCGTAGGTATTCAATAAGTTCCTTATGATCCTTGGTATATACACCAAATTCTCGAACATGTTGATGAAGTTGATCTACAGCTACCCAATGACTTTTGGAACCGACATCAATACCAGCTGCGTGTGGGTTAACGACTTGCATTGCAATTTCTTTCTCTTTCATTTTTTAAATTTAAGGATGAAGAATAACCTTCAGGAAATGTATATTTGCGTATAAGACTTTTCTGTACGGGATTCCCTTGATGGGATCACCAATAAAATCAACAAATGCCCTGAGTTGGTCCTCAGGGCATAATACATTCCAGCCTGATTGTCCGAAGGGCTCAATCGCACCATTATAGTGATTGGCTTCTTCTGAAGGCAGCCAAATTTAAGAATCTCACCTTAATATAAAAGAAGTTTGAATTTAGGTGGTATGTCAAACCAGTTGTCGACCCTAATCAAGGGGCGCTCCCTCGCTGGATTGTCCGACTAAACTTTAAAGTTATGGGTAAAAAAAAGGCAGTTCCTGGGAACCACCTTAATTAGTATGTTTGAGTTACCACACCAAAACATTACTAATGAGTGAAGGTAGAAAATTTCCCGGACAGCCGGTATTGTCTCAGATATTAGACGTTATTCCAAGTGCCATTATTAATTCGGCCAACAGAAAACATAAGGCAAACAGGTATTATAAAAGATTACCACTGAGGATTCATTTAGTTAGCTTGCTGTATGGCGTCTTCAGTTACTGCAATGGGCTTCGGGAGCTCTGTGAGGGCTTATTAGCGTGCGAAGGCAAGCTAACTC
>JACDGH010000360.1 GCA_013815395.1 Parachlamydiaceae bacterium | reverse complement strand
AATAAATGTTGATATATTTGAATATGAATGCCCTATAGATTTTACATTATAAAAGTTTTTTGAAAAAAATGTTTCATAGCTATAACCTAGTTTAGATTTGTTTGTCTCACAAGAAAGATTCATGGATTTAATACCTTATTCAAAATAATTGATTAATAAAATTATGCACTTTTTAATTTATAAAATCAATATAATAATTAATAACTTTTTTCATAAAATCTATCAATTAAAAAATATAAATTAATAACATTGGAGTTTAAAACTTTTAACCTCCCCAATTCTTCCAAGAACCTCAAAATTTTGTCCCTAGCGTTCACTCTGTCCAATCAAATTCAACAGCAGAAAAAAAACATATGCTTTATTGATTCAAAATGTTAAAAAAATATTTTTTTGCTTTTTCCCATCTTAATGAGGTTCCACACTATGCTCACTATTGCAAATCCCTGCGTTATACCAATTTCTGAACAGATAAATGATTGCTGGCATCGATTTTTGCTAGATCGTCCTAAATTAGCAGCAATAACTGGAGTAGCTCTTGCTGCACTTGCTCAAACTGTCTATTATTTTTCAGGAAGCTCACCTTTGTGCGCACTAGCACTGGTTTCAGCCGTCATTTTAGAAATTAACCTCGCCTATGAATGGCGTCACCTACTTAACGAAGTTTGGTATGGATTGCTGAATCGGCCCTATGAACCTAGCTTTAAACAAACATTTAAGGAAGAAAAATTTCTTGGTGACAAACAAGAAGTTTTAGCAACATTGGAGTATAACGGTAAACTCCCTATTCTAACATTTGATCCCCTCGTCACAGATCCAACACAACGTGGATACATCCATGGTTATATGTTGGCAGATCAAATCGTCGATCTAGGGCAAAAGGCTCTCCGCCCCATACTTGCTTTCCTTCAATGGGAGAAAGGAGATAAAGGGGATGCTAATCTAAAATTATTGATCGACCGCCTAGAAATTCCGAGTGATGCCAGAGAAGAGCTTGTAGGAATCACTAAAGGCATCCAAGAGCGCTTTAGAGTCAACGGAAAAAAATGTCCCGATGATGTAACATCTTTCATTTTTGGCGCTCATGTCATGACTGATCACTACAAAGCTATCGGTTCAAGTTTAGGATGTAGTACACTTGTTTATCGCAGCCAAATCGGTGACCCCCCTATTATCGGACGCAATCTCGATTGGGTAAGCATGGGGTATTTGGGACGCCATCTCTTTGTTAGAAGATATTCAGTAGCAACAGAAAATGGGAATCGGGTTGTCAGCTCATTTGCGTTTCCTGGATATATTGGCGCACTCACCGCCTGGAATAGTGACGGTCTTGTTGTCATCATCAATGAACTTGGAAAAACATCTAAAGGCGAAGGTAAGCCTTATGTTTTAATGACAAAAGAGCTCGTAGAAAAGTGCGCTACTGTTGATGAAGCTGTTGAATGTCTTAATCTAAATCAACAAAACACCCCTTGCGCCTCTTCTGTGTCAATTATCATTGTTGATAAAAAACAATCTAAAATCTTTCATTATTATCCTGAGGGTTCGGATCATATTTTGTTAAAGGACTTAGCCGATGATGGCATTTTGGCTGTAACAAATCATGCGCATGATGCGCTTGGAAATATTCTTCTCAACTCTATATGCGAACAAAAATCAGTCGACCGATTAAATCGGCTCCAAAAGGCTATCGAAAAAGGTAAGAGCGAATCCAAGCAACCCATCGAGATTGTAGAGTCGGCCATAAAAGCTGCAGGTGTTTCGGCCACTGTAGGTGTTTTTATCGCGGACCTCTCCTCAGGGGAAAAGAAGATATTGCTCGATGATTTTTTTGCTCATAAACAAATCGATAAACAGCCCTATATAAAAATATAAATATGTTCTATTTTGTTCCTGACCAGACGCCCTTGCTACCTTGATTATGCCGCCCAAATCAAGGTAGCCGGTGCGTCTCGCCCTGCTTTCCACAAGTCAACGAGCCCAGAAATTAGAAAATGCTAAGAGAGCCTTTTTAGCTAGATTAAACAACTTAATTTCAGCCTGTTCTTTAAAACATTTTAGATATATCTACAGCCTCTTGTAAACCATTGGATGTCTTAAAG